>CACWIN010000021.1 GCA_902760965.1 uncultured Bacteroidales bacterium
TTTAACGAAGGCGTCAATACGGTACACCATACTTACCGTTACCGCACAAGTTTTGCCAATTGGTCAAAGTTTGAATTCGAATATTGGCTCACTCCCGCGTCCCGATGGGCAGGAGGCAGGATAGGTGATTTTACCCTCAGGCTGATGTCCGAATCACCCCACACGGAGATATACATGGAGAACTGTCCTTTTGACAGCAAGTATTGGAAAGCAAGTCCCGATCAGTATCTGGTCACCTGGGTAGAATATAAAAACCAGTATTATATGCTGGCCAACCTGTATCCTGACAAGGTACTTGAGTGGCACATGACAGATTTTGTACCAGACCGGGACTTTTGCATTTACTCTCCTGAATTCCGTCAGCCGGATCCGTTCTTCGCTACTATGGATGTGGTTGTGGATGATACCGACGGAAGTGTTTATCAGTATATGGGGCAGGATGATACCCACTACTTTATTCTGGACAATGGTTCTTTAGGGCAGACCCGCAAATCAACAAGCCACGTTGAGACTTTCACCAATGACAGAGAGTATCCAATCTACAGCAGGGACTCCATCATAATAGCGGCAAAAAGCCAGGCCAGGAAGGCTGTAGATCTGGGACTCAGTGTCAAGTGGGCAACCTGGAATATCGGCGCCAATAAAATCAGTGAAAGTGGCAACTACTATGCCTGGGGAGAGATCCAGACCAAGAAGTCCTATGGAACCAATTATTTTGACCGCGAATTCAGGAAATACAACAAAAACAGCAGAACCGTACTGGATCAGTATGATGATGCAGCCCACAGACTATGGGGTGGCGGCTGGCGAATGCCCACAAAAGACGAGTTCCAGGAACTGGTTGACAAATGCAAGTGGGAATGGACCACATTGAATGGTGTTTCGGGTTACAAGGTTACCGGCACTAACGGCAGATCCATCTTTCTGCCCATTACAGGAATGAGACTCGATACCCGTTTACTATACTCCGACACATCCGCATACTATTGGTCCGCTTCACTTGGCTCTTCAAGTTCCGAAATGGCCTGGCAACTGCACTTTAAATCAAATGAGATAAATGTCTCCGCTCTGGTCCGATCCGTTGGCCGCGTCATCCGCCCGGTTCATCCCTAAAAGTGACGCAAAGGGGTCGTTTCGTTTTGCGTCACTTTAGCGGATCAAAGAGCCGATGGCACATTTCATCGGTCATGGGTTTATGGTATGCCAGGTTGTACATGTAGCCCGATTTGATGGATGCGTACGGCATGATGTGTCTGATTACATCACCCATATCCTTGGGCTCCACGCCAAAATAGGCCGGGGCAAAGATATTCCAGTGCTGCTGCATCTGCTCGGGTTTAAGGTGGAACAGGTTGTCCGTCATCTCAGGATTCGGTATCTGACATACACGCCAACACATACCCAAATCCCATTCGGGCGCACCGTATGCAGCCTGGCCTATGTCAATCCAGAGGTTGCGGCGGCCATCGGTTATTATATTACCTATCTGCATATCACCGTGAAGGCAGGTGGGGGTATCGGGAATCCTATCCAGTATGGGCAGGACAATGTCGCGGGCAAAAGCCGGAACCACATCCTCTCTATTGTAGAACTCCTCAATACGTTTCTTCATGGAGGGCAGCTTAGTGGTATCGGCCTTGACGGAATGAAGCTCGCGGGCCACGCGGGCAAAGGTTAGGCTCACCTCTTCCATCCTGTCGGGTTCCTGTGATATGATACGGGCAAACGAGCGCTTGCCTTCAATCAGCTCATACTCGGCACCTACCCTCTCGTCATCGGTTACCAGCCTGTAGGGACGGGGCGTGGGCACACCCAGCTCATACATTGCCATGGCTGCCCCAAACTCCTCCACTGCTACATCGGCCTCAAAACCGGGGTTATACAACTTGACAAGTCTATTATCGGTCTTGTGGGTGTAAGCTATACCCTGACCTCCCTCGCCTGTCTTAACGTAATCTTCAAGATTAATCTTTTCGTAGTCCATAATTATAATTATCCCCAAAAATGACGCAAAGGGGTCGTTTCGTTTTGCGTCGTTTTTGAAAAAGTGACGCATTGTTAAACGACCCCTTTGCGGCGTTTACATCAAATAACGTGTTCGCAAGATTTCGATATCGGCGTTGGTAAGGCCTAGGGGATCCCTAAGGTAGGCATCCATTGATCCGAACTGGGCGTCCAGCAGGTCCAGAGCCTTGACAAAATTATCGGTATTGGCACCTATGAACGCCTTGACCACGCTCACCTGCTCCTCCTTACCGCCCCAGAAACGGACACGGCGCGACAGACGCCTCACGTCCCTCTCATACACCGCATTAGTTGCGTCAAAATCCGCAATGATAGTCTCCCTGTCCACTCCGAGAGCCGCCAATATGTAGGCCGATGCCAGACCGGTGCGGTCCTTACCCTGCGTGCAGTGGAACAATACCGCTCCGTCCTGAGGGGCATCGATCAGTCTGCGCAGGAAAGCGGAAAACTTTCTCTGGCACGGCTTCAACGTAATCATATTGGGATACATGTCACGTGCCACCTGCTGCGCTTTCTTGTTGAAAGCAGCTATCATTATAAGTTTCTTGACATTGAACTTCTTGTATTTCTTTGTACCCAGGGCGTCCTCATCGTCCATAGCATCGCCGTTGCTGTTTATGGGGATACGGACATACTCTGCGCCGGGAATTATCCTGTCCTCACGTCCACGCAGCTCAAAGCCCTGCCTGAAATCGATTACCTGGGCGATGGGAAGCTGCTGCAGATACCTGAGGTCGGCAGCGGTGGCATCGGCCAATGATGCGGCACGGATAAGCTTGCCGGAACGAACGGTGCGGCCATCGGCTGTAACATAACCACCCAAATCCCGGGCATTGACTATTCCCTTGACCGGAAGGAACTGCTGAGCCAAAACTTCTTTTGAAAACGACATAGTCCTTATTCTTTAAACTCTTTTTGAAACGGCTTGAAATTGTTGCTTGATTGTGAATCTGTTATTGCAAATATAATCAATTTGAACAAACCTTGGAACTCAGGTTCGTACAATACCTGATGGAAGAGGCGCGCCATTTGGGCGGGCGGAGTGCAGAAGGCTCCACAACCAAGTGCGCCAAGCACAAGACTGTCGTGACCTTTCAGGGCGCCGATGCGCAATATAGTGCGTATCTTTTCTTTCAGGATGGGCTTATCGGCCTCAGGGATATTGCCGTTGTCAAGCTGATTGTGACCGTGTTTGGGGTTGTAATTCAATGATGCGACCGATATCACCGCAGCTCTGAAGGGTTCCTCAAGCAAGACATACCCCTCGTCACGAGTTCCTCGAAAGAACGTGATGTCCGGACTGTAGATACCACCGTATGTATTGTCCATGGGATAACGCTCAGCACGACGCTTTACGCGCACCATATCGGCCAAGTCGCCATATCGGCCACCTGGCAACGAGAACTGGTAGAGCGATATGACCAGATTGCTGCGGCGGCACAGGTCCTCCTCCTGGGCACTTGAACCGGTAAGAACTCCACCACCCGGATGATAAAGGCTGGCCATATTGAGCAGAGCCGGGTTAAACCCCTGCTCCACCAGATCACGCGTAGCTAAAATGCAATCCTGGTTTAGCACCTGCACCTCAGTGTCCAAAATGTGGGAAAGTGGACTGTCCCCAATTTCACATTTTTCAGAAAACATCTGCGATTCCTCAACAAACTGCCCTCCAACAGGTATAGTAACCACCTTGTCACTCTCCGTGCGGTATGCCCCGTCCCGGAAAATTTCAAGATTGTGCATAAAGACCTTGGTCAATAGGGCCCGCTTGGCATCACCGCCGCGCGTAACCGATGCCTTCCACCATCCGCTGAGCCAAATCTGGCTGTTCCACTGCTGCGCTCTTAACATAATTATTTAGTTTCCGCGAAGTTAAGTATTAAAACAGATTCCTAAGGAGATGTTGAAAAAAAATAGAAAATATTACAGTTTTGTATACAATAAGCCGTTCCTTTTATGTACTTTTGCAGTCGGATTTGGGTATCTGTTGAATCAGATTTAATAGGGAACACGGGTGAGAGTCCCTGACAGTCCCGCTGCTGTGTTTCTCAAACAATGGTTCAGGATGAGCAACCGCTCTCATGGATGCAACAAACGCCACTGACCTGATAAAGGTCGGGAAGGTTCCGGAACCCGGAGATAAGTCAGAAGACCTGCCCAAAATTCATAGTTTAGCCTTTGCCCCGAGGATAGGGCGGGTACGACAAATGTCAGAAACAGTAAGTGACAGTACAGAACCAAAGCGGAGTTATTCTCCGTGTAGCCGCAAGTGGAAATCCGCCTGCGGCGTGGAAATCGTATGCCGTTTCCTCACTCCCATCAACAATAGGCTGAACAGAATTGTGACAGAATTATTGTTTGACAGCAATACTTGTTTGATGGCAGTCCGCTTGCGGACTGAAAACCTACGGATACCTGTAACAGGGATTCCGCAGAATGAGTGGGGAGGCCGTGAGGTTTCCCCATCTTATCGTAAATACAAGATTACCAGATAAATATGAGAAAAACAATCATCATTGCAGCCCTTGTGCTTACAACGGCGGTATCATGTAACAAAACCCCCAACTCACCTTTTGCAAAAAAGGTTGCCGATTATGCGTTGGTTACACTTGAGACCCCGGACTTGAGCGGAATTACCGACAACGGCAAGGAGGTGCTGAATCTTTACCGTTTTATTGCCGATGAGGTGGATGCCATATACTGGGAACAGTACTTTGGCAACAAGAACGCACTTCTGGACGGTTTGACTGACCCGGCCCAAAAAGAATTTGCCCAGATCAACTACGGCCCATGGGACCGCAGCACCGGTAAATCATTTGTTAACGGATATGCAGATTGCGCTCCCGGTGCAGGTTTCTATCCCGCCGACATGACCGCACAGGAGTTTGCCGCATTCAACAACCCCGACAAGAACAGCCCCTATACGCTTATCCGTCGTGCCGCCAACGGCAATCTTGAAACAGTATGGTATCACGATGCATACAAGGAGCATATAGACAAGATAGCCAATTACCTTAAGGCTGCAGCCGACATAACCATAAAGCCCAGCGTTAAGGAGTATCTGCTCAGCAAAGCACAGGCCCTGCAGACAGACAACTACTACGAGAGTTCAATCAAATGGCTGGATATGGACGACAGCAAGATGGACCTCGTAGTTGGCCCCAACGAGGCTGCCGATGACCAGCTGTTAGGCGTTAAACGCTCATACGAGGCATTTGTCCTTTTAAAGAACGAGGCACGCACCAATGAGTTGATGAAATACGTATCCCGCATTGAGGAGTTCCAGCAGGACCTTCCGGGCGATGCAGCATACAAGACCTTCCAGCCCGGCACAGGTTCAAACATATTCTCATGCAATGCCCTTTATTATGCAGGCAAAGCCAATGCAGGCGTAAAGGTTATAGCATTGAACCTTCCGTTTGACGCCGATGTACAGCGCGACAGAGGAACCCGCACAATCCTGCTTGAGAATATCATCAACGCCAAGTACAACCACATAATCAATCCCAGCGGCCTGGTTCTGCTTGAGTCCGATGCCGCAACCCATCTGTCGGGTGACGCTTTCTTTTGGAACATAGTATTCCGCGAAGTTGCCCACGGCCTGGGAGTAAAGGAGACCATTGACGGAAAAGGCAGTGTTGAGGATGCCCTGGGCAGTGCCGCAATCACTTTTGAGGAGATAAAGGCAAATGCCGCAGGAATACTTCTGGTAAGCAAGCTCCAGAACCATTATGACATACGCAAGCTGTTTACAAAGGAGGATGCGTTGACAACATTCTTTGTATCACTGGTACGTTCCGAAAGGTTTGGCGAAGGCTCTGCACTTGGACGCGCCAACATCATAATATACAACTATCTTGAGGAGGCCGGTGCATTCCAGCGCAAAGAATCCGGAAAGTACTCACTGGATTATGCAAAGATGGAATCGGCCTTGTCAGACCTGACAGCCCTGGTGCTTAAGACCCAGGCCACCGGCGACAAGGCTTTTGCCACCTATTTTGAGAACTGCTATTCAAAACGCAGTGAGAACTACGATGCCGACCTTATGAATCTGGCATTGGAAAAGATTCCTGCCGATATTAGATTTAAATGACCCTACTTAATATGAGCGACAAGAAATTCAATTTCAAAATGTGCGTCCTCCTGCCTATAGTACTGGCAGTGACCATCTTCTTGTGGGCTGTCCCCGTAAGCTTTTACGGTATTGAGGCCCTTACAGTAGTCCAGCAACGCGTCATTGCACTGTTCGTGTTTGCAGCATTAATGTGGATGTTTGAGATTATCCCCAACTGGACAACATCACTGTTGCTGATTGTACTTACACTGCTTACCATATCCGATAAGGGTATAGGTCTGTTCTGCGATCCCAAATTCGGGACCCTGGTCAGCTACAAGAGCCTGATGGCATCATTTGCCGACCCGGTTGTAATGCTCTTTATGGGAGGTTTTGTCCTGGCTATCATGGCCGAAAAATACGGACTGGACGTTACACTTGCAAGAATACTCCTCAAGCCCTTCGGCACCAAGCCCAACATGGTTCTGCTAGGATTCCTTGTGGTAATCGCCATATTCTCAATGTTCATGTCAAACACAGCCACCGCAGCTATGATGCTGGCATTCCTGGCACCTGTCCTTTCAGTACTGCCATCGGATGATAAAGGCAAGATAGGTCTTTCACTGGCCATTCCCGTAGCAGCAAACATTGGTGGTATAGGTACCCCTATCGGAACCCCTCCCAATGCTACAGCCGTACGTTTCCTGACCGAGGCCGGCTATGATGTAAGTTTCTCGGACTGGTCAATCAGAATGATTCCCTATGTACTGATCATGATTCTTGTAGCATGGGTTCTGCTCCAGATCATGTTCCCCTTCAAGACCAAGAAACTGGTTCTTGACATCCCCGAAAACAAGCGTTCTGTTGACTGGAAGACATACGTAGTTTGGATTACATTTATAGGTACAATCCTGCTCTGGGCTACCGAGAGCCTGACAGGTATCAACTCGAACGTTGTTGCCCTTATTCCTCTGGGTGTTCTCACCATGACAGGAATTTTCACTAAGGAAGATATAAAGGAAATTAACTGGACCGTACTCTGGTTGGTAGCTGGAGGTTTTGCTCTGGGTACCGCATTGCAGGGAACCGGTTTGGCTAAGGTGCTTATCAATGCCATCCCGTTCGGATCAATGAGCGTACTTCTTGTACTTATCATTGCAGGCCTGGTTTGCTATTTCCTGTCCAACTTTATCAGCAATTCGGCTACAGCAGCCCTGCTTATACCTATCCTGATTGTGGTAGCTGAGGGTATGGCCGATCCGGCAGCCTCAAACAACGCATCGTTCGTTGCCCTGGGTGGCACACACGCAATGATTTCATTCATAGCAGTTTGCGCGTCCATCGCAATGTTGTTCCCCATATCAACACCTCCTAACGCCATTGCATCAAGCACCGGTCTGGTTCAGACCAAGGATATGACCAAGGTTGGCATTATAATTGGCGCAATAGGCTTTATTCTTGGTTTCTTCTGGCTTACAAAACTGTTCCCATTTGCAAACGCTTGATAATCATAAACAACATACCTGATATGAAAAAGAATTTATTAACAGTAATTGCGGCATTCCTTACATTTGCACCCGCTATTGCACAGGATGTCCAGTATGGCCGCAAAGTGACTGACTTTACAACCGGCCCTAAGATAGGCGGTTACTTTATTGGCAAGTACGCTTACACTGACCAGGACGGAAAGCATGACGGCGACGGTTTCAGCCAGCGTCTTGTACGTCTGTATGCCGACGGAACAATACTCAACGATTTCAAGTATCGCGTACAGGTTCAGATAAACAATGCTTCATTCCATATGAAGGATTACTTTGTTGAGTGGGCACACTGGAAAGAGTTTGCCGTAAAGGTTGGTCAGTACAAGCGTGCCTTCCTGTTTGAGAACCCCTACAATCCTTGGGATGTAGGTTTTGGTGACTATTCACAGATCACAAAGATGTTCTCAGGCATGGGTGACTACTGCGGCGAAGCAAGTTCAGCCGGTGGCCGTGACCAGGGTCTCCAGATCCAGGGTGACCTGTTCCCCGTTAAGGACGGATTCCGTCTGGTTCACTACCAGTTCCAAATAATGAACGGACAGGGCATCAACACAGCCGATGCAAATGCCAGCAAGGACCTTATTGGAACAATCCAGTTCCAGCCTATCAAGGACCTCTATATAGGAGCATTCGGATGGAAGGGCAACTATACCTCAAACGGAGTAACTGTTGACCGCAACCGTTGGGCTGTATCGGCAAAATATGAGCACAACTCATGGAGCGCACGTGCAGAGTACGTTAGCTCCGAGGGACATAAGATCAGCGAGTACAACGGTGACGGTACTTTCAATGGAGCCGGCAAGGCCGATGGCTGGTATGCCGCTGTAGGTGTTCCTGTAAATGACTGGCTTAAGGTTTATACCAAGTACGATGTATACCGCGACCAGGCCAACAAAGAATCAATGCGCACCTTGTATTCTGTTGCACCCAACTTTCAGATTCACAAGAACCTGATGCTGCAGCTCCAGTACAATTACGTTGACGACCAGCCCTCATCATCACACTGGAATGAGCTCTGGGCCGAGTTCTACGTAAGGTTCTAACTTACAACAATATACAAAAAGAGCCATAGGGTTATTCCTTATGGCTCTTTTTGATTGTATTGTTCCAAGACTAATCCTTTACTATAAGGTATTTCCTTAAAAGAGCTATCTCATCCGACGTTAGGGGATCCACATTATCGGAATGACGGGTTGTAGCCCAATTAAACACAAGCTGGTTGATGCTTGAAACCTGTGGATAGCCAAACTTACGGAGATAAGTTATCAGCTCGTATAAGATATGAGTCTCTTTCTCGGTAGCGCGGTAATTCCTTAAACGCGTATTGGAGGGACCAAAGGTGGTAAGTTCATAGTCCTTGGACAAATCGTTCTCAGATACGCCCACCAAAGCCTCAATCAGGAAAGCCAGTGTACCTGTGCGGTCAGCACCGCCGGCACAATGAAAATACACAGCCTCACCTTTACCCAACCTTTCAATAATAGTCCTGATGGCCTGCTGATAAAGTTCCTGAGTGTTACCGGTACCACGACCCATATTCTTTTCGACCGGGAACTTTATGTAATCGGCACCTTCAACAACAGGTCCCACCTTGGCTTCACTATCCTTAATACCTCGCAAATCCAGGTCCAGTCTTATACCAAGCTGATTAAGAAAGATATCTTTTGAATTGTCCGACATCCTTGAAGACAACTTGGCTCCTCTGTACAGTTTGCCATAAGCAATATGACCGCCGTCAACTTTCCATCCGCCAAGATCGCGGACGTTTTCGGCCACACCGTTTATCATACGCAATGGTCCCACCGGTTTTACGCATCCGGAACAGACTACCTTGGAATTGCCGTCCAACACCTTATAATAATACTTTACGTCCGGAATCAGATTGTAAATGCTGGCCGGCGATTCCGATGCCTCAACTTTAAAGGTCTCCTTAAAACGGGGAGAGGTTGACAACAATATTGTGGCCGAATTCCCTCCTGTCCACCAAACAGTTGTAGGAAGTGGTTTGTCGTTAGCTCCGTAATCACGTTTATAGTCACGGGCAAACGATGTGACATACGCCGTATCGGACGTATAATCCACCTGTTCCAGATACAGTCTGGTTCCTTGGTTCTCAATGTCGCGCTCCTCAACAGACGTACGCCTGAGAGAGCCCGACGATCCGCATGAGACCGCCAGGACCAGTACAGCCGATATTGAAAGAGACCTTATATTCATTATCAGTTACGCTTGTAGCCCTCCAGGTTTGCCTTAACTGTTTCCCATTTGTAATAGGGACCATAAAATGGTTCAAGACCACGCAGACGTGTTTCCTGCTCCTGATAGAGGAACTTTACTATCACGTCATTACTCTTGTTGCGGTAGAATATTATCTGAAGGTTACTGCCCATGGGGATATTCCAGAATCCAAGCCAACGGTCACAAATCTCATCGGCAGGAATACGCTCTCCTACCCCCTCAATGCCAAGATAACTGACCAGAGCCATAAGCGGATAATCATGACCGAAACGAAGGTCGGCTGCATACTTGCCTGTAGCTATGCATTCATCGGCCTTGGCAACAATATCCTCTACGCATGACTGAGCCATAGGAACACGGTCATCACCTGATTCAACGGAATTGCAATGGCCGGTATAGAGAGATACGTTGCTCTGAGCCCAACGCTTGTAGATGGCGTCAAAGGGCAAAAAGCGGAACAGGTTGTCCTCAATATCAAAGTCCTCGGCTATTATCGCAGTATTCCATACGTTCTCTGTAAAACTACGGGCACTCTTGATAAACGTACGGGCCCTTGGTACATCGGTAAACAGACGGGGGAATACGCCCAACGTATCATCCGGCAGACCGCGCAAAGCCTCTCTTGCAGCTCTTGATGCTGCCATGGATTTACGCTGCCATCCGCTCTCGTTATCCAGATAATCCATGAACTTCTCACCGGTATCAAGATAGAAGTATAACTTAGGATTCTGGCGTACAAGTGATGTGGTGAATGCATTCATACTGATAAGACAGCGCTGAACGGTACTTCCGAATGCACGAACCTGCTTATCACCCTTGAATACCTCAGGATAACGTTTATACATGCGCTCTGCAATGGCAGTATGTTCACGAACACCTTTTTGCGTAAGTCTGCCGTCCATTCCGTCATACGAAGCCAACACCTTGCGGGCGGCCACAAGCAGAGAGTCTCCTCCGGGAGTAAGGATACCCAACTGCTTTGCCGTATCCAGCACTGCTATCACGTTCTCATATGAACTGCCACCCCAGTTGGAACGGGAGCCGTGACGGCCGTAGTGGCTGATATAGAAAGGTTTGTAGCCTTTGGGAGGTTTAGTATCACTTATCTCCTTGAATTCATATGAGTTTGTGTTGTTACCTGCTCTTGTAGGATCTTCCTTTAGAGCACGAACGGCAGCCTCTGACTGATGCGACTGAGCAAAGGCGGATGTTGCAAAGATTGACAACGCCAGCAAAAAGGTTAGTCTTTTCATTTAATGATAAGGTTTATTTATTTCTTTTTCTTGTCATCCTTAATCTCCTCGGCCTGGGCGGTTTCGGCCTCCTGCTTCTTGGCCAGATACTCAGGCAAGTTCAGGCCAGCCATATTAAAGAGGTCTGCCATAGGAGGAACAGACTTGAGCAGTCCGCTCAGAAAGTTTGCGGTAGAGCCCTTTCCGTCGGCGCTGTTGCCTGAATCCCAAACGGTTACGTTGTCGAACTTGATACCCTTGATAGCCTCTACCTGAGTCTTTACAAGTTCCGGCATCTTCTCCGACATGAGCAGCATGAATGCCTTTGCGGCATCACCACCTGCAGCCTGAACCATCTTGTCATAACCTGCAGCCTGCTTGGTCAGGATCTCATAGTAACCCTTAGCCTCGGCCTCCATACGGGCGAATATGGCATCGGCCTCACCCTTGGCGCTTACGCGGAGCTTCTCGGCCTCAGCCTCGGCAGCTATGATTATACGGTCCTTCTCAACCTGCTGGGCAACCAGGATGTTGGCCTGCTGGGTTGAACGCTCACGCTCGGCACGGGCATTCTCGGCGTCACGCTCAGCGATGTAGGCATCCTGCAGGGCCTTAGCCTGCTGAACCTTCTCGGCTGTTACAGCCAGACGGTTGGCCTCGGCCTCCTTCTCACGACGGAATGCGTCAGAATTTGCAATCTCAACCTTGGCGTTGTTCTCACCCTGTACGGCTACGGCGTTGGCCTGTGATGTACGGATACGGGTCTCCTTAACGGCCTCGGCCTTACCTATCTCACCGTTTCTGTCCTGCTCAGCCACGCTTACCTTAGCCTCGTTGATGGCCTTGGCGGCAGCCTCCTTACCCAGAGCCTGGATATAACCTGACTCATCCTTGATATCGGTTACGTTTACGTTGATAAGACGCAGACCTATCTTTTTGAGCTCAACCTCAACGTTCTTGGCAATCTTTTCCAGGAAGGTGTCACGGTCACTGTTGATCTCCTCGATTGACATGGTTGCAATAACCAGACGCAGCTGACCGAACAGGATATCACGGGCCAGTTCCTGAATCTCTTCGGCCGTGAGTCCCAGCAGACGCTCGGCAGCGTTATTCATGCTGTCGGGCTCGGTCGATATACCTACTGTGAAACGGCAGGGAACGTCAACACGGATGTTCTGACGGCTAAGTGCGTTAGTCAGGTTTGCATCTATTGATATAGGTGTCAGGCTCAGATAAGCATAGTCCTGAATTACAGGCCATACAAACTTACCGCCGCCATGTATACACTTGGCGCTACCGCCACCAGTCTTACCGTAAACTACAAGAATCTTGTCCGACGGGCAACGACGATACCTGCGGATAATGGTTGCAAACAGTATAAAAAGGAGGACTACTCCTATCACTACAAGAATTGAAATGTTACTTCCGTTCATTTTTTTATTTAATTAGTTAGTTATTAATTCAACAATTAGTCAATCAATTATTCCACCAACAGCAGGTCATCGCCAAGCACCTTGACTATCTTGACCTGTCCCCCGGTAGGAATCTCCTCAGTACGGTCAGTCATTGCATCCACCTCATGGACCGAGCCCTTGACACTTACCTGCACCTTGCCACGACCCGAACGGGCTGCCGGAATACGCAGGTATACATCGGCCTTGAGACCCACAGCCTCCTGCATCTTGAAACTGCCGTCATGCGAAAGTTTCATGACCTGGCGGAACATGAACACGAATGCCAGCACGAACAGCAGGCCAACGGCAATTGCCACAACCTGAAGCACCCAGCGCTTATCAAAGGTATCATATAACAATACTCCAGCCCAACCGTAACCAAGCAGGAAATTGATAAGGTTGCGGAATGAGAACACGCCGCTCAGTTCACCGTCCTCGACAGAATCCACGGCACCGTCCATTGGTCCGGCGTCAATATCGGCATCGGTCCCCAGACCAACGAATGTCATAATGGTCTGAATGATGAAGACAAGCGATGCAACGCATGCCACAATCCAGAAAAACTTCTGTAAAGGTTCAAAAGAATTCATAAATTCCATAAAGCAAAACAAGAATTGGTTTAGTTAAACAATGTATGGTCTTGGTAAAGGACCATTTTCTACAAAAATAGTGATTCCGTTGGATTAATTACAATCCACAAAGAAAAAAAACTAACTTTGCGTGATTTTACAGTCAACCGGTGCATTATGGAGCTTCCTATGTATGACACTCTGCTTAGTCTGCCGCTGTTTCAGGGCATGAGCCAGGCCGATTTCAACAGCCTGCTCCAGAAAGTGCGTCTGGACTTTGTCCGATACGAGCAGGAAAGCACCATAATTTACACAGGCGAAAGATGCAAGAGTTTTGCCTTCCTTATTAACGGAACCGTTGAAAGTTCACGTGACGGTATGAACGGAAACTTCACCTTTAAGGAACTGATTGATGCCCCGTGTCTTATTGAGCCTTACTCCATGTTTGGCCGTGCCGGTTCATACCAGCGCACATATACGGCTGTCAGCCAATGCAGTTTCCTGATGGTTGACAAGCAGTATATCTACACCGAACTGGGCAAATACAACATTTGCCGCATGAACCTGCTCAATATTCTGAGCGGCCGTGTACAGCAATTGAACAGTCACATCTGGGGACAGGAAGCAACAGACTTGAGAGGCAGGATAATCCGTTTTGTAAAAGGCCTGTCCGATTTACAGTACGGCAGCAAAAGACTGTGCATCAAGATGAATGACCTGGCGGCACTTATGGATGCCACCAGACTGAACGTATCGCGTGAACTGAATGCCCTTGAGGCCGACGGCCTGATAAGCCTTAGGCGCAAGGAGATACTCATTCCCGCATTAGAGAATTTGATAAAATGAACCAAGCCAAAAAAGCAGCCCTTGACCGCCGATATGCCAGAATGGCCCTGATCTGGGCCGAAAACTCATACTGCGTTCGCCGCAAAGTAGGAGCACTGGTGGTAAAGGATAACATGATTATTTCCGATGGGTACAACGGTACCCCTACCGGATTTGAAAACATATGTGAGGACGAAAACAATGTATCCAAGCCCTACGTGCTCCATGCCGAGGCCAACGCCATAACCAAACTTGCCCGTTCATCAAACAGCAGCGACGGCGCCACTCTGTACGTGACCGCATCGCCCTGCATTGAATGTGCAAAACTGATTATCCAGTCCGGCATTAAACGCGTAATCTACACCGAGCAATACCGCCTTACGGATGGAGTTGACCTGCTCAAGCGTGCAGGAATTGAGGTTGTATATCTGGATTTGAGCAAAGACGACACTACAGTATGAAAGCACTTAAAAAGATACTTATAGCTTTTATCATTATGATTATCGGGTTCATTCTGGGAACCCGTACCGTAATTACACTTATCAAAAGGCAAAGACCGGGTCACGAATACAGGATTGGCAGTGTAGGCGTATCCAAGATGCAGGCACTTATCAATGCCCTTGACAAGAAATACGTGGATGCCGTCAATATGGACTCCATCATTGACCGCGCACTTCCCACAATACTTCAGGAGCTTGATCCCCATTCTGCATATTATCCTGCCGAAGAGACCCAGGAGAGCAACGATGAACTTCACGGAAGTTTTTCGGGCATCGGCATACAGTTTTCCATGCAGGATGATACCGTGCGCGTAAACAGCGTAATCCATGGCGGTCCCTCCGAGAAGGTAGGCATCCTGGCCGGTGACCGTATTGTACTCATAAACGACTCCGTATTTGCAGGAAAGAAAATACCCAGCAACGAGGTGGTCAAGAACCTTAAAGGTCCCAAGGGAACTACCGTAAAAGTTGGAATAATGCGTTCCGACGAGCCCACCATACTGGATTTCAACATAGTTCGCGGTGACATTCCCGTAAAGAGCGTGGATGCCGCCTATATGATTTCGGCCGATGACGGCATAGGCTATATCATGATCAACAAGTTTGGCGAAACCACTTTTGCCGAGATGATGACCGGTCTGGCTGAATTGAGCAGCAAAGGCATGAAAAAGCTCATAATTGACCTGCGCGGCAACAGTGGCGGCTATCTTGGAGCCGCAATCCAGATGGTCAATGAATTCCTGCCAAAGAACGACCTGATAGTATATACACAGGGCGAGCACAGCCCCATGGCCAAACAGTTTGCCGACGGCCGTGGTCACTACAAGTCAATCCCTCTGGTTGTCCTTATTGACGAGTCATCGGCATCGGCAGCCGAGATCTTTACCGGCGCAATCCAGGACAATGACCGCGGAACCATAGTGGGACGCCGCTCGTTCGGCAAAGGTCTTGTACAGGAACCCATTGATTTCTCGGACGGTTCCAGCATGCGCATAACCATTGCCCGCTACTACACCCCATCGGGCCGATGCATACAAAAGCCATACGGCGAGTCCGACGAAGACTATGCCATGGACCTTGTAAAACGTTACGAGCACGGCGAGTTCTTTAGCGCCGACAGCATAAAGCTTGACGAGAGTGAAATATTCACCACCAAAGGCGGCCGTACCGTATATGGCGGCGGAGGCATCATGCCCGACATATTCGTGGCACAGGATACCACCGGTTATTCCAAGTTCTACTCTGACGTAACGCGCAAGAGCCTGATCAACAAATATTCATTCAAGTACGTTGACAGCAACAGGAGCCATCTTTCCGAGTACAAAACCTATACCGAACTGGAAAAGTATCTTGACAGCAAGAACGTTTTGAACAGTTTCTATGATTTTGCCTCAAAAAGCGGCATTAAAAGAGACCGCAACATGAGTGCCCAGGCGCAGAAACAGATGCGTACGGCACTCTATGGAAATATCATTTACGATGCGCTTGACATGCAGGATTACATTGCTTTCATAAACCAGACCGATCCTGCCGTCCTGAAATCAATCGAAACGCTTCAGCAATAACTCCAGGTTTTTCAGCGAAGAACAATCTGAGTAATGACCTGTGCTCCCACTTGGGAATTCAGGCGTGATACCAGTTCCGTTCGGCGCATCATCAGTTCATTTCGCATTGCAGCCGATGAAACCGTGACAAAAAGGACCTGGTTATATATTCTAAGTTCCTTGGTGTATCTTGAAACCGAAGGCCCCAGGACAGTACTCCAGGCCTGAATAAGCCTGTGCTCGTTAAGAGGAGTCTCCAACCCGGTCTCACGCAGATATTGGAGTATCACACCACCCAGATTCTCGGCATTGGTCTTTTTCATATTACATTGCCCTCCTGAACCGTAAACACCTTGTAGTCACAACCGGCATCGGCCAGTATTCCGTCAATATGATTCCTGTCCACATCGGTAATGAACACCTGCCCAAAGCGTTCAGCATCGGACACAAGAGATATGATCCGGCCCACACGTAACGCGTCAAGACGGTCAAAGATATCATCCAGGAGCAGCAACGGACTTTTACTGCATGATTCCTTGAGCAACCTGTACTGAGCAAGCTTAAGTGCCACCAGATAACTCTTGTTCTGGCCCTGCGAACCCTCTCTACGGATGGGAAAACCGTCAAGAGTCATTTCCAGCTCATCCTTGTGAATGCCGTGGAGCGAATAACCTACAGCACTGTCGCGTCCCCTTCCCTCACGGAGCAACGACAAAAGGTCTCCCCTTTGTGCATCCGATGAATAAGAGAGCGAAACCTGTTCCCTTTCATCACCGATATAAGAGTACATCTCCTGGAAATATGGAACCAGCCGGTCGGTAAGCATCCTGCGCTTTTCATATATCCGCATACCGCAATCGGCCATTGTCTGTTCCCACATAAGGAACAGCTCCCCGTCAGGCTCAATCTCCATCTTGAGGAGTGCATTACGCTGTTGCACAGCTTTATTGTACGATATAAGCAGTTTAAGGTACTCCTGGTCGTACTGGGAGATAATCATGTCAATAAAACGGCGGCGTTCTTCGCTTCCGCCCAGAATCAGTTCCGTATCCTGAGGTGACACCATAACCAGCGGGATGTAACCAATATGGTCCGAAAAGCGCTGATACTCCTTTCCGTCACGTTTAAACTGCTTGCGTCCTTTTGACCTTGACATACAGCCTATTACAGTCCTGTCGCCAGACGGAAGGATGTATGATCCCTGCAACTGGAAACACTCTTCTCCGTGGCGGATTGTCTGCTGGTCCGAAATACTGATGGAGCTCTTGCAGAAAGACAGACAATAGACCGCATCCAGAAGATTGGTCTTACCCATGCCGTTCTTGCCCACAAAGCAGTTAAGTCTGGGCGAAAAATCCAGATCGGCCTGGATTATGTTCCTGTAATTCTGAACAAACAGATGTTCTAGCCGCATTTGTACTGATGGTCTTGGTTTGTCATCTGCGAAATTACTTTTCTTTTCCTTATATCAGTTCTTTTTTGTCTCAATTTGTAGTCACATAGTAAAAAAAATACTATTTTTGCACCCGCTAATAAAAAGACGAAATGGCAAAGAAAGCAGTTAAACCCGCTCCTCAGCAGGAACAAAAGAGCCTAGAAGAGGCTTTAACCAAGTCTGAACAGTTTTTTGAGAACAACAAAAAGACTATTTTCGGTGTTCTTATCGCTATCATAGTAATCATTGCCGGAGGTATGCTTTACAATACCAAGGTTGCCCAGCCACGTCAGCTTAAGGCAGCCGAGGCCATCTATCCCGGTGAAACATATTTTGTAAACGGTGACTATTCAACCGCCCTGAACGGTGACGCTTACGGCTTTGATGGTTTTGAGGAACTCTCCAAGCAGTATAAGAACACCAAGGCCGGCAAGCTTGCAGGTCTATATGCAGGTCTCTGCTACGCTCAGCTTGACAGCATGGACGTAGCCCAGAAGTATCTGGAAAAGTACAGCGGTAATGACAAGATGGTTGCTCCCGCCGCTCTGGGTGCTCTTGCAAACTGCTATGCCACAAACGGTGATGCCGCCAAGGCTGCCACCACTTTTGAGAATGCAGCCAAGAAAGCAAACAACAACCTGCTTTCACCTTACTACTATTTCCAGGCAGCTTTAATTTACGAGTCACTTGACAAGCCCGCTCAGGCTCTCAAACTCTACAATCAGATTAAGGTCAACTATCCTGAGTCCACCGAGGGCAAGGATATTGAAAAGTACATAGCCCGTCTTACAAGCAAGTAATTGCTCAGACAGGTTCAGGGGTGAATTCCAGAGTGGCCAAATGGGGCAGACTGTAAATCTGCTGTCTCTCGACTTCGGTGGTTCGAATCCATCTTCACCCACAAATAAACGTCCCTTTCGGGGCGTTTTTTTGTGGGCGGAGATGGATTCAGTGATACCTTATTAAAAAATCACTACCTTTGCACAACTAAACATTTCAATTTTATGAAGATCACTATTATCGGCGCCGGAAACATGGGTGGCGCCATTGCAAGGGGTTTTGCTGCAAAGAAGGTGTTTGCCGCAAAGGATATTACCTGCTGCGACCGCAGCGATGCAACACTTGAGAACCTTAAGAAAGATGTTCCCGCTATCGGCATATCAAAGGATAACGTAAACGCCGTAAAGGGGGCCGACATTGTATTGTTTGCCGTAAAACCATGGATACTCCCATCGGCAGTTGAGGAGGTTAAGGCTGCACTTGATTATAAGAAACAGCTCATCATATCAATAGCCGCCGGCGTAGGTCTGGACAAGCTGGCTGAACTCTTTGACAAGGGAGCCGATAAGCCCCAGGTTGTATACCTTATCCCCAACATTGCAGTTGAGGTTGGTGCCGGTGTATTCTTTTACTGCTCAAATACCGCCAGCAAAAAGAATCTGGACCTGATACAGAAACTGTTCGGTCAGGTAGGTTTTGCCAAGCAGGTTGAGGAAAAGCAGATGACCGCAGGTACAGCACTTGCTTCATGCGGCATAGCATACGTATTCCGTTACATCCGCGCCAACGTTGAGGGTGGCGTTGAGATGGGATTCTACCCCAAGGATGCTCAGGAGATTGTTCTGGGTACAATAAAGGGTGCAGTAGAACTGTTGCTTGCACACGGTTCACACCCTGAGCAGGAGGTTGACAAGGTAACCACCCCCGGTGGCATCACCATCAAGGGTCTGAACGCCATGGAGGAGGCCGGATTCACCAATGCCGTAATCAAGGGACTTAAAGCCGGCAAGTAATGAAGCTGGTTTATTTTCACGGATTCATGTCATCGGGCGCAAGCGGCACGGTTGAGAGCCTGCGCCACATGCTTCCGGAACTTGAAGTGTGCGCACCCGATATCCCCGTTGACCCTGTAGAGGCTCTTCCCTATCTGCGCCAGTACGTTGAGGAGCAGAAACCCGACATCATAGTTGGTACTTCGATGGGTGCCATGTACGCCCAGCAAATGTTCGGCTACAAGAAGATATGCGTAAACCCGTCGTTCAACATGTCCACCATGTCAAAGGTGATGAAGGCCAACACCACCTACCCTTTCCAGAACGGACGCAAGGACGGTGCCAAGACCTTCAAGATAACCGGACAGATTGTAAAGAACTTCAACGCGATGGAGCGTCAGCAGTTCAAGGGCATAACCGATTTTGACCGCGAGAACACCTACGGTCTATTCGGCAACCACGACACTACAGTCAACTGCTACGATCTCTTCAAAAAATACTACACCAATGCCCAGCGCTTTGAGGGAGAACACCGCCTGAACGACAAATCCCTCCGCACCGCCGTCGTCCCCCTAATCAAGCAGATCCTTGGTATATAAGAAAAAAGCTTGCGAATTCGCAAGCTTTTTTCTTTATCGATATTTGATTACTTGTAGAGACCGCGGCGGATGCTGCGCTTGGGAGTCTTTTCGAACTCCTCGGTGCGGATCTCCAGCTTAGCTACCTGAGAGTAGCCCGGAAGCATCTCATTAATCTTCTTGCGATCCTCCTCCAGATGAGCCAGAACCTGCTGCTGATTAAGACCAGCCGACTTGCCAGCATCATAATCCGGAAATACCAGAGCCACCAGCTTACGGTCACGCTCAACAACCAGCACCTCCGATACCATAGGCAGATTCATGTACATATCCTCAATCTCCTCAGGATAGATATTCTGGCCCGAAGGACCCAGAATCATGTTCTTGCTACGGCCCTTGATATAAATGTAACCCTGCTTGTCAATAGTACCAAGGTCACCGGTATGGAACCAGCCCTCGGGATCTATTACATCACGGGTAGCGTTGGGGTTCTTGTAGTAACCAAGCATCACGTTGTCACCCTTTACAAGAAGTTCACCAACATTACCGGGAGCATCGCTGAATACCTCGACCGGGCAACCGGGTATAGCAATACCGCATGAACCTGGCTTATATTTTTCCCAATCCACATATGAGATAAGCGGAGCGCACTCTGTGCTGCCGTAACCTACGGTGTAGGGGAAGTGCAGCTTGCGGAGAATCTTTTCAACATCGGCATTCAGAGCGGCACCACCCACAATCAGGCTGTCCATCTTACCGCCAAATGCATCAATGATCTTGGAGCGGATCTTTCCGCCAATTATACGGTTAATACCGGGAATAGCCATAAGCACTTTCATGAGAGGCTTTTCCATAACCGGCTGTATCTTTTGCTTGATAACCTTTTCTATTACCAGAGGAACGGTTATAACCAAAGTAGGCTTTTCCTCGGCAAAGGCATCGAACAGGATCTTTGGTGAAGGCATCTTGCCCAGATAGCAGATACTTGCGCCGAGCAGCAACTCAAACATAAGCTGGAATGCCAGACCGAACATGTGGGCCATAGGCAGGATTGAAACCACTGTCTCGCCATAGGTAAGCGGAAGTACGCCGCATGCAAACTTAAGGTTTACAAGCATTGCGCGATAAGGCACCATAACGCCCTTGGGGTCACCTGTGGTTCCCGATGTATAGTTCAGGACGGCCAGGTCATTTGTATCCTTCTCGGCCTCATATTTAACATCCTCCTTTGAAAAACCTTTGGGGTATTTGCGTTCAAACCGGTCATCCAGTGTAGCCATCACATTGTCCAGCTCCTTTGAACGGCTGAACTGAAGTGACATATCGTTAAGGAGGATCATACCCAGAATATCGGGCATCTCGGACGGAACCATACCGGCCATCACCACATCACCCACCATAAGAAGCTTAGCCTCGGAGTGGTTTACAAGAGTATGAACGTTACCGGGTTTAAAATCATTAAGTATAGGTACTGGAATTGCTCCGTATGTATAGACGCCAAAGAATGCCACACCCCATGCCAGGCAGTTCTTGCCGCAAAGTGCAACCTTGTCACCACGCTTTATACCTGCATTCTCAAGAATAATATGTACGCGTGCTATGCGCTTGGCCAGCTCGGCGTAGGTTATTCTTTCGCCGCGGAAATCGGACAATGCAATATTGTCCCAATGACGACGGAAACTGTCTTCGTACATCTTGATTACGCTTGTGGCATTCATGTCACAATCAGGAGTTCTGTAAATAAGTCTTGCCATAACAGTGTTATTAATTTGAGCACAAAATTACCCCAAACCTTACTATTAAAGTATTATACAACCCTTATTGGGGCCGTCCGATACCAAAGATGTGGCGAAATGCCGCCATTTAACCTTTGGCAATTCACCCCACACCCCCAATTTTGGCAATATAAATAAAATTCATATCTTCGCACTACTAATTAATTACGCCATATGAGCAAACTTCCAGACTATATGTTCACCAGGAAATTCCTTTTCCTGACGGTTTTGTTCATTGTGGTATTTTCCATTCTGTTCCTTCAGCTTTATTCTCCGTTTTCATCGACATACTGGTTCACACTTAGAGAAAGCTACAAACTGCTGGGAACCGTAACCATGTATGCATTCTCGGTCCTGTTCCTGTTATCAAGCAAAGTTTTGCTTATGGACTTGAACCGCAGGTTTGGCGTAGGAGGTTGGGGATTGCTTGGATTCTCTCTTGCCGAGGTGTTGATTGTATCAATCATCTACATAGCAATAACCATGCTTGTAAGACAAGATGAAGTAACATTGCAGGGGCTATTCCCCAGAGCCCTGTTCTGCATATTCCTGATTCTTGTAATACCTTATATAATAGCCTATCTGTACGGATATGCCCATGGTCTTAAGATCCAGCCCGGAAGCAGCGAATCAAAGCCTCAAGGAGCATTGATAGTATCAATACATGACAACAAGGGTAATATTAAGCTCTCGCTCAGGATCATGGATATACTGTACGCTGTTTCGGAGGACAACTACGTAAAGATATTCTACGAACAGGACGGTACTGTCAGGAATACAATGATCCGGACAACAGCAAAGAACATTGAGGATGACCTGGAGGGTCATATAACCCGATGCCACCGCTCGTACCTGATCAATATAGCTAAGGTCAGGTTCTTTAATAATGACCGGGACAACCTATATGTGATTCTGGACCAGGAGGGAATCAACCCCATCCCGGTATCCCGCTCTTATAGAGATTCCATCGCAGCTCTTCTTTCCTGAGCAATTGGCACAAAAAAAAAATGAATTCACTCGCGTGAACTCAGTTTTTTCAATTTCCTCCGCAGGGACCTTTTCCCTTTAGAGTGGGCCTTGCAATTTTCACAAATTCTGGGGTCCGAACCTAATTACTAACCTAATTACTAACCAATTAATGCTTATGAGAATTATCCTTTGTTTTCGACCGCAAAGGTCGGTACTTTTTTAATACGTTGTTACTTAAAATATTTAAAAGCAAATAAAACAAAGTTAAACATTCTCACAAGCATCAATCAGTTGATTTATAGCAAATTAATACGATAAGACACCCTCCAATGGTCATTTTTTAGGTGTAATACCCATCAATTCAAGCATCTTGTAAGCATAACGGCGTCCCATTTCGCGGTAACCGGCAGCATCAAAATGCAGATGATCGAATCCTGTTGTAGCTCCGGCCGATGAAATTACGTATGAGTTTGGCAGAGTCTCAGGCAGCTTTGCAATGATCTCATTCATTGACGCACTGCGGCCCTGAACATCGGCATTTACAACCTCACCTGCAAGCAGAGGAGTCTTTTTAGGATCCAGGCCCAGATCCTCAATCAGGCAATCATATACATACTTAACTTTCTCAGGCCAGTCCTCCTCATCAATGTTTGACTCACCCTGATGCATCAGGAATCCCTTAATGACGCCAGCCTTCTGAGCCTCCTTAGCGCAATCAAGCAAACGCTGGTAGCAGTTATTGTCATAAGGCTTAATCCAGTTCTTCATCCAAGCTGCGGCATTGTCACCATACTCCTGGGCACGGTCTTTCATGAATGCCTCAATCTTACAGCCACCCACAGCTACATTGATAACACCTACGCGTACCTTTTCCGGCAGGTTTTCAACCATTGTACGTCCAAAATAGTCAACAGGGGTAAGACCGTTAGTCTCACGGCAGAGAGGCGGAACGGCGGTGTACCACTCAAACTGCTTACGTTCCATCTTTGGAAAATCAACAGCCGCCATCATAAGCCAACGCTCAGGCACATTTTCACGATCCTGGTCCTCAATGCGGGCATTACCCTCCATGTTTGACTGGCCGAAAGCCAGGTAAATGTAGAAATTCTTGTCGGGTTTCTGAGACGTCTTTTTTACTCCACTCTGCGAACTGCAAGCCACTGCTGCAAACATCATGGCTGCAATGAATAATTTCTTAAGCATATTGTAATAGTAATTTGTTTTAAAACAATGCAAAAGTACAGTAAAATAATCAATGGCATTTACCGGATATACAAAAAAATGCAGAGCCGTTAATGACTCTGCATCTTTATCCATAAGGTATTACCGATTAATTGGCTGCAGCAGCCTCCTTAATCATCTGCTCATTAGCGGTAATGTAAATCTCAACACGACGGTTCTGAGCACGGCCCTCCTCGGTATCGTTGCTGGCAACCGGCATTGTGAATGACATACCCTTGGTAATGAGACGGTCCTTGTCCATACCATTCTTCTTAAGGAAATCAGCAACAGCCTCAGCACGCTTTGCAGAAACCTTTTCGTTAGCCTGCTCAGTACCTACATTGTCTGTGTGACCATAAATAGTGATATCAGTCTGCTCCATATCCTTCATTGTGTTGGCAAACTTGGTCAGCGTAGCTTTTGATTCCTCACTGAGTTTTGAGCTGTTAAAGCCAAACAGGATACCGCTGTCAAATGTAACCTTGATTCCCTCAAGACCGTTAACATCGGTAATAGTCTCAACCTTTGCAGCCTCGAGAGCAGCCAGTTCCTCAGCCTTTTTATCCATACGGTTACCGATAATAGCACCGGCACCACCGCCTACACCGGCACCGATAGCTGCGCCGATAGCTGCACTCTGAGCGTCACCACCCAGAAGAACGCCGATACCTGCACCAAGAGCAGCGCCTGCGCCGCCGCCAATCAGACCGCCGTTAGCGGTTTTGGACCATGATGAGCAACCTGCAACAGAAAAGATAAGAGTTGCTGAAAGCAGAATAGAAATTAATTTTTTCATACTAAAAAGTTTAGAGTTAATGTCCTTTGTTCTGACATGCAAAATTATGTTTATTTTTGATAAAGCATCATTATTGGGCATTTTTTTTCAAATGTATCATTTATAGCTTTATCTTTGCCCTCGCCTAACAAGACAAAACCAATTAATAAACATATGAAGACAAGAAATTTTCTTTTTGCAGCAGCAGTCCTTCCAATGCTCGTAGTGTCCTGCAAGGACGGCAATTCATCAAATTCAGCTCAGGAAATTCCTGACAGAAGTAACGTAATCATAAATGTTCCGCGCGGCGAACAGGCTCCTCCTGCCAATCCCGGCCAGCGTAACTTTGGCGGCATGATGCCTATGGGTGGCGCAAATCGTCAGCGTTCACAGCGTCCGCAAGGCCAGGGTCAGACCGCTCAGCGCCCCGCTCAGATGCCCCCCATGCAGCGTCCCACACCGCAAGTACGCACAGTTTCACTCAAGGAACTCTCTATGAGCGATCCGTTCATCTATCCAGATCCCGAGACCAAGACCTATTGGCTTACAGGTACCGGAGGCTCACTGTACAAGAGCACCGATCTGGAGATGTGGACCGGCCCATACAACGTAATTGACATATCCGGAACATGGATGCAGGGACAGTTCGTTGCCGCTGCTGAGATTCATAAGTTCAATGGCAAGTTCTACTATGCAGGCACTTGGAACAACCATGGCGTATGCATTGAGCAGGTTCCGCGCCGTTACAACGTACCCCTGAACCAGACACAGTTGCTGGTATCAGACAAGGTTGATGGTCCGTATCTGCCGCTGGTAAAAGACTCAACATTCTGCCTTGGTCCTACAGATTGGGATATAATTGACGGAACTCTCTACGAGGAGAACGATACAGTATACATGGTATTTGTACACGAGTGGACACAGATCATTGACGGTACAATGGCTTATATGCCTCTGTCAAAAGACCTGACACACCGCATTGCCGAGCCCACCACCATATTCCGTGCATCAGAGGCCGCTTGGAGCAAAGAGATGAACTCCATCGGCGAGGCCACATTCGGAATGAGAATGCCGGGATGGGTTACCGATGGTCCGCAGATGTTCCGTACCGAAACCGGCCGCTTAGGTATGCTCTGGTCAAGTTGGGGTGAAAACCGTTATGCAAACGGCATAGCATGGTCCACAAGCGGCAGCATCAAGGGCCCGTGGATTCAGGAAGAGGTTGCATTCAAAGGCGACAACTCAGGTCACGGCATGATTTTCAAGAGTTTTGAGGGTCAGTTGCTCTACTCCGTTCACCATGACGGCGGTACCGGACGCAAACCTGAAATCTGGACAGTCGATGCATCGGGTGACAACCTGATTCTTGGCAAGAGGATTCATTAATCCACTCCTTATTATAAAAAAGTACGCAGACCGTGGGTGTTAAGCCCGCGGTTTGTTGTATCTTCGCACCTGCAAACAGACTTTACATATAATGAAAATTTCAAACCGCGCTGAAATCATGCCCAGTTCGCCTATCCGCAAACTGTCAGGCATAGCACAGAAAATCAAATCCGAAGGAGTTAAGGTCTATCACCTGAACATAGGCCAGCCCGACCTGCCGTCACCTCAGATTGGTCTTGACACTCTCAAAAAGATTGACCGCAAGATTCTGGAGTACACCCCATCACAGGGATTCCTGAGCCTGCGCAAAAAACTGTGCGACTATTACGAGCAGTATCAGATCAAGTTCGAACCTGATGACATCATCGTAACCAGTGGCGGTTCCGAGGCGGTTCTGTTTGCGTTCATGACCTGCCTGAATCCTGGCGATGAGATTATAGTTCCCGAGCCTGCATACGCCAACTACATGGCATTCGCAGTATCGGCCGGCGCTGTGATAAAGCCCATCGTATCAACCATCGAGGACGGCTTTGCCCTACCCCCAATTGAGAAATTCGAGGAGCTCATCACAGAGCGTACCAAGGGTATACTCATTTGCAACCCCAACAACCCCACGGGTTATCTTTACACCCGCAAGGAGATGCTGCAGCTGCGTGACCTGGTTAAAAAATATGACCTTTACCTGTTCTCCGATGAGGTTTACCGCGAGTTCATATACACCGGTTCGCCTTATATTTCGGCTTGCCACCTGGAGGGCATAGAGGATCATGTAATCCTGATTGATTCAGTATCAAAACGTTACTCAGAGTGCGGAATCCGCATAGGTGCAATTGCAACCAAAAATCAGGAGGTGCGCAATGCCGTTATGAAATTCTGCCAGGCACGTCTGTGCCCACCGCTTATCGGCCAGATTGTAGCCGAAGCTTCGATCTCCGCCCCACGCGAGTATATGACTGCCACGTACGAGGAGTTCATTGCCCGACGTAAATATCTAATTGACGGACTGAACAAGATACCCGGAGTTTACTCTCCAATTCCAATGGGTGCTTTCTACACCACAGCCAGACTGCCTATTGACGACTGCGAAAAGTTCTGCAAATGGTGTCTGACCGATTTCCGCCGTGACGGCAAGACAATCATGATGGCTCCCGGCACCGGATTCTATTCTGACCCGCAGTATGGCCGCGACCAGGTACGACTGGCATACGTGCTCAACATAGAGGATCTTAAGGATGCACTTAAGCTTCTGGCCGAGGCACTCGACGAATACAACAGCCTGCCCAAGAAATAATGAAAAGGCTTACCTCCCTGTTATTCATGCTGTCGGTGGCACTGTTATGCAGTGCCGTCTCTCCCAAGCGCGAATTCCGCGGAGCATGGATACAGGCTGTAAACCATCAGTTTGAAGGTATACCCACCGCCCAGCTAAAGGCAGAACTCACCCGTCAGCTTGACTCTCTGGAGTCTTGCGGCATTAACGCCATACTCTTTCAGGTACGCGTTGAGGCCGATGCACTTTACAAATCGGAACTGGAACCGTGGAGCGCATATCTGACAGGTTTTCAGGGCGAGGCCCCCGATGAAGACTGGGACCCTCTGGAGTTTATGATAGAACAGTGCCATGCCCGATGCATGGAACTTCATGCATGGATAAACCCCTTCCGCGCCAAGACTACCGAAACCACAGAGTTTGCCCCTAACCATCAGATCAAGACCCACCCGGAAAGGATAATCAATTACGGAAAACTGGCCCTTTTCAATCCCGCTTTGCAGGAAAACCGCGACTATATATGTAAGGTGGCGGCCGATATAGTTACCCGTTATGATATTGACGGATTTCATATTGACGACTATTTTTACCCCTACCCCGACGGAAACCTTAAGTTCAACGATGACGCATCTTTCCGCAAGGACCCACGCGGATTCAAGAACAAGGATGATTGGCGTCGCGACAATGTAAACCTGTTCATTGAGCAGCTTTATAAAACCGTCAAGGATATCAAGCCCTGGGTAAGATTCGGCATTTCGCCATTCGGTATATACCGCAACAAATCGGCTGCATACCCCGAGGGCAGCGAATCATCGGGATTTGAAAACTGGAGCGGCCTTTACGCCGATGTATTACTCTGGATAGAAAAAGGATGGATGGATTACTGCATCCCGCAGGTATACTGGAACACCGGCAACAAAGCGGCCGATTACTCCATTCTGACAAAATGGTGGTCCGACCATGCCGGAGGGTGCCTTATGTATATAGGTCAGGATGTGGAACGGACCGTAAAAGGACAGGACCCAAGCCACCCCGAGAGTCATCAGTTGCGGCACAAAATGAATCTGCAGCGCATAATGAAAGGTCTCCAGGGCAGTTGCCAGTGGCCCGCCAAATCGGTCGTTGACAACCCCAAGGATTACAGAACCATTCTGTCAAACGAATATTACAACACGCCTGCACTTCAACCCGTTGCCGACTACATGCCCAAAAACACTCCAGGCAAAGTTCGCAAGCTTATGAAAGTTGAAACAAAAGACGGCCCTGTTTTGTTCTGGACAGCCCCCAAAGCAAAAAAAGAGATGGACAAGGCCACTCAATACGTAGTATACAGGTTTGAAAAAGGACAGGAGATAAACATTGACGACCCCTCGCATATAGTGGCAATAACACGCCGTTCATATCTTAACTTACCTTTCCGTGACGGCAAGACTCAGTACATTTATGTGGTCACAGCGCTTAACCGCATCCAGAGAGAGTCAGTTTTATCCAAATGTAAGGTAAATCTATAGTTGACAATTTAATAACTTAAATAAATCAGCAGTAAACCAGTTTTATTGCTGATTTTCTTTTTATTACACCATAAAAGGTGCTGGTTTTTTAGTTAAATGTTTTGTTAATGAAGGATAAATAATTAACTTTCTAAATTAACTTCCGCCCACTTTTTGCATCATATATTCGGAAGCCGCAAGAAAACGGGTCCACAAAACAAACAACAAACAAGAATAACAAAAACAAAAAAATAAGAATTATGAAAAAGGCATTTTTC
>CACWIN010000022.1 GCA_902760965.1 uncultured Bacteroidales bacterium
GGACCACGCACATGTTTTCAACTTCTTTTGAGTAAATCATAAATGGAATATGGTTTTTTATGATGATTTCTTAACAGGATGCAAAAATACTCTTTTTTCGTTTTTAATGAGCAGAACTTATGTTATCTTTAATAAATTTGCAACCTAAATAATCACGATAAATACAACAGCGATGAAAAAGAACCTCATAAACATATTGTTTGTCGCTTTCTTGTCAGCAATAATGTTCGTTTCATGTGATCCCATGGAACCTTCAACCCGTACCGAGACCCTGGCAAGATATGCAACTGTAAGTCTGAACGGAACCAAAGCCAATCTTTTGTTTGACGGAATTACCGAAACCCTGCGTATTAAGAACTTCAGCACGGAAAGTGACATGGAGGCCTTTAACGTGAAAGACGGTGACAGGGTTCTGGCAACAATCTCTGTAAAAACCATAGATAATACCGTCGGTGAGGTTATTACCCTTGAATACCTTTCAAAAATCAACGTACTAAAGATTGCCACCAAACAGCCATCGGACACGTTGAATTACCTTTTCAACTTTTCACAGTTTCAAGTTGGCAGGACACTTTACCCCGAAATCTGGTCACAGGGTCATTTTGTAAATATTGCTCCGGTGGTATTTGCACGCAATTCAATAAAAAAAGCGCCCAAATTCTCCCTTTACCCTCTTTCAATCAAGAAAGACACTCTGATTACCCGTCTGTATTCATATTTCCCCGAAAGTGACTGCGGCAATGATTACAGTTCATATCAGGATGTTTGCTGTTTTGACCTGTCATCGCTCAGGGATCCTGTAGGTGACCAGAATGAGCAGGTACTGCGCGACACCCTTCTGGCTCGTCTTGGCCGTATAGGCAGCAGCTTTATAATCAAGGTATTGCCTCCTGACTCAGTGCGCACCAAATACACAAAGACCGACTCTGTCTACACAATAAAGAGAAAAAATCTGAGCGATCCCGTTTCGGCTTCGGTATCATTTGATTTCTAATCCCCCCAATGGCAAAACGTACCGCCTCAAAGAGCGTAAACATAAAGAACAAACGAGCCACGTTTGATTACGAGCTGCTTGATACCTACACAGCCGGCATTGTGCTCACAGGGACCGAAATCAAGTCCATCCGTGACTCAAAAGCCAGTCTGGCCGATACGTACTGCACGTTCATAAACGGAGAGCTGTGGGTAAAGGGAATGCATGTGGCACAGTATTTTTACGGCTCGTACAACAATCACGAGGCCAAGCGTGACCGCAAGCTGCTTCTCACAAAAAAGGAGCTAAGAAAATTAACGTCGGACAGCAAGAATCCCGGTTTTACAATCATTCCTACCCGACTGTTCATAAACGACAACGGTTTGGCAAAACTGGTAGTTGCCCTGGCAAAGGGTAAGCACCAGTATGACAAGCGTCAATCAATCAAAGAGAACGAGGACAAGCGCGAAATGGCTCGAGCATTCAGTGTTTTGCGCTGAGCATTACGGCATGTACTGCCTGCAACCACCCCTGACGGTTACGGATGCGCTCATCGGCCTTCATCTCCGGCAGACAAATCTCACTGATCTTACGCATTTCCTTAATCTGACTGATTGAGGTATAAATGCCACATGCGCAGCAGTTTAGGATTGCCGAACCAAGGCCCGATGCCTCTTCAAGACCCAGGCGTTTTACTGGGAATCCCAGAATATCGGCCTGGAACTGCATAAGGAAATCATTCTTGGCCGATTCGCCGTCAATGCAGAGCTCCCTTAAAGGTGTGGTAAGGTCACGGGTTGCCAGTTCAACCACATCGGCCACCTGATAGGCAATTGATTCCAGAGCCGCGCGTACCACATGTGCCCTGGTTGCCTGCATTGTTAGACCGCATATCATGGCTTTTGCATCGGGGACCCACCATGGTGAGCCAAGTCCGTTGAATGCCGGTACAAAATATACTCCGCCGTTATTGGGAACACTCTGTGCCAGAGTCTGTGTGTCATCGGCCGAATCAACCAGACGCAGATTATCGGTAATCCAGTCCAGTACAGCCCCTGATGAATGCACGTGGCCCTCAAGCACGTAATATGTATGGTCAAACAATGAGAATCCAACCGAGCAGACCATTCCGTTTGGAGCCGTAACCGGGTTCTCTCCAATGTTGAACATTACCGATGAGCCGGTACCGTAAGTGGTTTTTCCCTCACCGGGATCAAAGCAAAGCTGACCAATCAGGGCACCGTGCGAATTTCCAAGCACGCCTGCAATCTGAACCGGTTTAGGCAGGAATCCTTCAATATCGGTCTCACCAAACACGCTGTCTGATGGCTTTACCTCAGGCATCATGGATGAGGGAATCGTGAACACCCTTAATATATCGGGATCCCACTCCAGTTCATTTATATTGAACAGCAATGTACGTGAAGCGTTCGAATAGTCAGTTACATGCTCCTTGCCTTTGGTAAGATTCCAGATAAGCCAGGTATCTATTGTGCCCAACAGGATATCACCCCGCTCGGCACGTTCCCTTACACTCTTAATGTTGTCAAGGATCCACTTTACGCCGCTGGCCGAAAAATAGGTATCCGGAATAAGACCGGTCCTCTCCTTGATTGTTGCCTCGTAACCCTTGTCTATCAGTTCCTGACAGAATGCGGCACCTCTGCGGCATTGCCACATGATGGCCGGATATACAGGCTTGCCGGTATTCTTATCCCAAACAACCACAGTTTCACGCTGGTTGACCAACGAAACCGAAAAAGTGGCATCGTCATCCTTGGGCAGCTCCAGTTGCTTGACGGCAGCAACTGTGTTGGCGTATATTTCTTCGGCATCGGCCTCAACCCAGTCTTCTCTGGGATGATTTACCTTATGCGGAATTATCTTATGGTCAATAAGATTAAGCTTCTCATCAAACAACAGAGCCTTTGATGATGAAGTACGCTGGTCTATTGTAATAATGTATCTCATTCCTTACAGTTATCCATTAGTTTTTCGGCTGCCCTGAAAGTTAGTTCAAGGCTCCTGTATTCATTGTACTTTCGTTTTACTCGCCTTACATACTGCAGAGACTCGGTGGCATCGAACGGTCCGAATTTGCACACGCTGTCATTGTAAACCTCCGGTTCCGATAAAGATGCCAGGATCGGGGTCAGACTGTTCCAGTTGAAACGGTTTACGCCTCTTTTCCGGGCTATCCTCATTGCGTCAAAAACGTGGTTTGACCCGCCGTTGTAACTACCCAATATGTAATTTATACGTTCTTCCTTATTTATAAAGCTGAACAAGCCGCTCAGTTCGTCCATATATCGGACTGCAACCCTGATATCCAGCTCAACATTCTGGGCCATAGTATCGGTAACACCCATCTTTGCCAAAGTATGTCTGTATGTTGCAGGCATAATCTGCATCAGGCCCTGTGCTCCCATGTGCGAAGCGGCTGCAGTGTCAAACTTTGACTCCACATATGCAATGGCAGCCAGCATCTTCCAATCGCACACACTGTCGGCATACAATCTGAAAAGTGAGTCAAAAGGAGATATATAAAGGTATTGCTCCCTGGCAGGAGTCACCTCATCCTCTATGTCAATGGAGTCTTTTAAACTCCTGGTTCTGGTGAGGAATAGAGTCAATATCAGAGCCGCCGATAAAAGCAGGATTATCAGTTTCCTTGCCGTCATCTCAGGCCCGTTGTATCTTGTTTCGACCATTGCAAACGTCGCTTCAACGGGCGACAAATATCCAATTTCGGCTGCAAAGATACTGCATTTTTATAAACCCTCCAAATCGGTCCAAAGCGGAAAAAAGGAACCGATTGTTTGGATATACCGAATAATGAGTGTACTTTTGCAGTCAGAATGAAACAGATAAGCTCATATCACCACCATCATACCTGCAGATCCTGATCGGTAGGCTGATATTGGCGTATAAATACATAAGGCTTGCCGATTAACGGTGAGCCTTTTTTTGTTGAATGAATCAATTAAACAAGATATGTTAAGAATAGCTGTACAATCAAAAGGCCGTCTGTACGACGAGACCATGGCCCTGCTTCAGGAATCAGGCATAAGCCTGGGAGTATCCAAAAGAACACTTCTGGTACAGGCCGGAAACTTTCCGGTCGAGGTCCTGTTCCTTCGTGATGACGACATACCCCAGTCCGTTGCAGGCGGCGTGGCCGATGTAGGCATTGTAGGTGAAAATGAATTCGTGGAGCGGGCCGAGAAGGCCGATGTAATAAAGCGTCTGGGATTCAGCCGCTGCCGTCTGTCGCTTGCCATCCCCAAGGCCATTGACTACCAGGGACTTGAGTGGTTCAACGGCAAAAAGATAGCTACCTCCTACCCCGGCATTCTCAAATCATTCCTTAAGGAAAAAGGTATTCAGGCCGAAACCCACGTCATTACCGGCTCTGTAGAGATTGCTCCCGGAATAGGTCTGGCCGATGCAATATTTGACATTGTAAGTTCAGGCTCCACACTGGTAAGCAACAACCTGCGTGAGGTAGAGGTTGTAATGCAGTCCGAGGCTCTCCTTATTGGCAACCCCAATCTGGATGCTGAGAAAAAAGCCATTCTTGAGGAACTGCTGTTCCGCTTTGATGCAGTCAAGGCCGCCCAGGGTAAAAAATACGTTATGATGAATGTTCCGGACAACTGCCTCAGTGAGGTAATTGCCGAACTCCCCGGCATAAAGAGCCCCACCGTAATGCCTCTGGCACAGAAAGGCTGGAGCTCGGTTCACGCCGTTCTTGACGAGAAACGTTTCTGGGAAATAATAGGTAAGCTCAAAGCCGCCGGCGCCGAGGGCATTCTGGTTCTTCCCATTGAGAAAATGATACTGTAACAGCGCTACGCGCTGGCTGTTGGCTGTTGGCTATTGGCTATTAGCTTTTAGCTCAATACGATTAGATTGGGCCTACGGCCCGAAAGCCAACAGCCAAAGTAGGGACTTTAGTCCCGTAACAGCCAAAGTTATGATATGAAAATAGTAAAGAAAACAAACAAGTCCGAATGGCCCGCCCTCCTATCCCGTCCCGCCCTAAGCGTGGAGGGCCTCTACGAGCGTGTCCAGGCTGTGCTAGACACCGTCCGCAATGGCGGTGACAAAGCTCTTAAGGACTACGAACTCCAGTTTGACAAGGTGCAGCTTGATTCACTGGCCGTAAGTCAGGCCGAACTTGACGAGGCTGCCGCACTGGTACCCGCACAGCTACGCGATGCCATTGACCGCGCGGCCGTGAACATCCGCAAGTTCCACGAGTCCCAACTGCCCTCACTCGGTAAGATTGAGACCACACCGGGCGTATTCTGCTGGCAGAAAGCAGTGCCAATCACCAAGGTTGGACTCTACATACCAGGTGGCACGGCTCCGCTATTCTCAACAGTGCTCATGCTGGCAATTCCCGCCCGCACCGCAGGCTGCAAGGAGATAGTTCTCTGCACTCCTCCGGGACAAAACGGCAAGGTCAACCCCGCCATACTTTACGCCGCACAGGTGGCAGGTGTGAACCGCTTCTTCAAGCTGGGCGGATCACAAGCTATAGCCGCCATGGCATACGGAACCGAGAGCGTGCCCAAGGTATCCAAGATATTCGGCCCGGGCAACCCCTACGTAACCGCTGCCAAGCAGATTGTGTCACTCAAGGATGTGGCTATCGATATGCCCGCCGGCCCGTCGGAGGTTGAGGTTATTGCCGATGCCAACGCAAACCCCGCATTCGTTGCAGCCGATCTGCTTTCACAGGCCGAGCACGGACGTGACAGCCAGGTGATACTGCTCACCACATCGGCAGAACTAATTGACAAGGTACAGGCTGAGGTTGACCGTCAGGTTGCCTTGCTGCCCCGAAACGAGATTGCCGAGGCTGCCCTGCAGAACAGCCGCATGATACTGCTCAATAATGACGATGAGATCATTGAGATGACCAATGAGTATGCTCCTGAGCATCTGATTATCCAGACCGCCAATGCAGAGGAACTTGCCGAGCGCGTTGTAAACGCAGGTTCCGTATTCATCGGTCCCTGGTCACCCGAGAGTGCAGGCGATTATGCATCGGGCACCAACCATACGCTGCCCACAAGCGGCTATGCCAAGGCATACTCAGGTGTGAATATTGACAGTTTTATGCGCAAGATAACATTCCAGCAGCTCACCCGCCAGGGTCTCAACACCCTAGGTCCCGTAATAGAGACCATGGCTGCCGGCGAGTATCTGGATGCACACAAGAACGCAGTTAGCATCCGCCTGAAAGCGGACGCTTAACTTTGGCTTTTAGCTATTAGCCATTGGACTCCATCCGGTGCGTAACAGCCAATAGCCAACAGCCAAAGTAGGAGCTTTAGCTCCGTAATAGCCAAAGTAGGAGCTTTAGCTCCGTAATAGCCAAAGTAGGAGCTTTAGCTCCGTAATAGCCAAAGTTTAAAAAGTACAGAGCAACAAAATATGAAAGAGTTAAAACAGTTAGTCCGCCCCAACATCTGGTCCCTGAGCCCGTACACATCGGCACGCGATGAGTATCAGGGCAAGGACGCCAAGGTGTTCCTGGACGCCAACGAGAACCCCTACAACGACCCGGTAAACCGTTACCCGGACCCGTTGCAGCGTGACCTCAAGAAGCGCATTTCCGATATAAAGGGCGTGCCACAGGAGAGCATATTCCTGGGCAACGGCAGCGATGAGGCCATAGACCTGATGTACCGCATATTCTGCACACCGGGCAAGGATAACGCCGTGGCCATCGAGCCCACCTACGGAATGTACGGTGTATGCGCTGATATCAACGACGTGGAGTACCGCCGCGTGCTCATGGATGATGATTTCCAGCCCGATGCCGACAAGATTCTGGCCGCCATTGACGCAAACACTAAACTGGTGTTCTTCTGCTCACCCAATAACCCATCGGCCAACAACATAGACCGCAAAGTAATTGACCGCGTGCTGGACAATTTTGACGGAATAGTGATTGTTGATGAGGCCTACATAGACTTTGCAGGTGTGCCTTCATATTTGAGGCAGCTGGCTGACAGGCCCAACCTGGTTGTGCTACAGACATTCTCAAAAGCTTGGGGAATGGCCGGAATCCGTCTGGGCATGGCATTCGCGCAGCCTGAGATAATTGGCATAATGAACAAGGTCAAATATCCCTACAACGTGAATCTGCTCACACAGAAACGTGCCATGGAGGAGGTAATGCAGTATGACCGCGTACAGGGTTGGGTTGAATCCATTTTAAAAGAGCGCACCCGCCTTATGGCTGAGTTCGCCAAACTGGATTGCTGCATCAAGGTATATCCATCGGATGCAAACTTCTTCCTGGCCCGCGTAAAAGATGCCGCCGCCACCTACAACTACCTTGTTGACTGCGGCATCATAGTCCGCAACCGCAGCAAGATAGCCCTTTGTGGCAACTCCCTTCGCATTACCATCGGCACAATAGCCGAGAACGATGCGCTCATGGAAGCCCTGCAAAAATTTTAAATAGGCTATTGGCTATTAGCTATTAGCCATTGGCTGCCATCCGGTGCGTAGCATTCACAGCCATCAGCCAACAGTCAATAGCCAATAGCTAAAGTAGGAGCTTTAGCTCCGTAACAGCCAAAGTATAATAGTAATATGAAAAAGAGAGTCCTATTCATAGACCGTGACGGAACCATAGTAACCGAGCCGTCCGACGAGCAGCTTGACAGTTTTGACAAACTGCAGTTTGTACCCGGAGTATTCCGCAGCCTCACGTTTCTGCGCCAGCACACCGACTATGAGTTCGTAATGGCCAGCAACCAGGACGGACTGGGCACGTCATCGTACCCCGAGGCCGATTTCTGGCCCACACAGAACTTCATCCTCAACACTCTGAAAGGTGAAGGCGTGGAGTTCAGCGACATCCTCATTGACCGCCACTTCCCGCAGGACAACGCCCCCACCCGCAAGCCTGGCACCGGCATGTTCGGAAAATATATGACCGATGAGTATGACCTGGCCGCCAGTTACGTCATTGGCGACCGTGCCACCGATGTGGAGCTGGCCCGTAACCTGGGCTGCCGTGCCATCCTGCTGCAGGACAGTGCCGATGGCTTATCGGACGAACTTAAGTCCGTCTGCGCCCTCTGCACCGCCGATTGGTGGAAGGTTGCCGAGTACATATTTGCAGGTGACCGCCGTGCATCGGCCCACCGCGCCACGAAAGAGACTGACATACTGGTAGAGCTTAACATAGACGGCACCGGCCAGTGCGACATCAGCACCGGTCTGGGATTCTTTGACCACATGCTGGAGCAGATTGGCCGTCACGGAGGTATGGACCTTACCATCAAGGTAAAAGGTGACCTGAACGTTGACGAGCACCACACCATCGAGGATACCGGAATTGTGCTGGGCGAGTGCATACGCAAGGCTCTTGGCGACAAACGTGGCATAGAGCGCTACGGCTACGCCCTGCCCATGGACGACTGCATGGCACAGGTAGTCCTTGACTTTGGAGGCCGCAGCTGGCTGGTCTGGAACGCTGAATTCAAGCGTGAAAAGATTGGCGAGATGCCCACCGAGATGTTCCTGCACTTCTTCAAGTCCCTGAGTGACGCCGCAGCCATGAACCTGAACATCCAGGCCCAGGGCGACAACGAGCACCACAAGATAGAGGCCATCTTCAAGGCCTTTGCCCGCGCCCTCAAACAGGCCGTGCGCCGCGACATCTGGAACTACACGCTCCCCTCTTCCAAGGGTCTCCTCTAAAAAAGTGACGCAAAGGGGTCGTTTCCCTTTGCGTCACTTTGTGTCGTTTTTGCTAAATTTGCAGTAAACATACAGGACTATGGAGCGAAGCGTAGAATATCTGCAGTTGCTGGCCAAGAGCTTCCCAAGCATTGCGGCTGCATCGACTGAAATAATAAACCTGGAGGCAATACTGAACCTGCCCAAGGGTACGGAGCATTTTGTGACCGATATCCACGGCGAGTACGACGCGTTTGACTACGTGTTGCGCTCTGCATCGGGCGTAATCCAGCAAAAGATTGATGCGGTGTTCGGCAATGAACTCAGTGCCGATGACAAGCGCACCCTAAGCGCCCTGATCAGTTACCCTGAGGCCAAACTGCGTGCCATCAAGGCCGATAACGACAACCTGGACGAATGGTACAAGGTCACGCTGATGCGCATGATTGCCGTACTCACCCGCGTTGCATCGCGCTACACCCGTTCCAAGGTGCGCAAGGCCCTGCCCAAGGACTACGCCTACATCATTGAGGAACTCATGCACGAGACCCGCGGCACATTCATCTCCAAGCATAACTACCTGCAGGCCATCATAGACACGATAGTCAGCACCGGTCGCGCAAGCCATTTCATAACCGCAATAGCCGATGTCACCCGTGACCTGGTAATAGACCAGCTCCATATAATAGGCGATATCTACGACCGCGGCCCCGGCGCACACCGCATTATGGACATGCTCTGCAATTATCGTGACTTTGACATACAGTGGGGAAATCATGACGTTGTCTGGATGGGAGCAGCCAGCGGAAGCGCAGCCTGCGTGGCTAACGTGATACGCAACAGCCTCAAGTATGCCGATATGAGCACGCTTGAGGACGGTTACGGCATCAACCTGCTCCTGTCACAGATGCACAAGGCGATAGCCGTTATACAGTTCAAGATTGAGGCAGAGGTTATTGCGCGTCATCCTGAGTTCAAGATGGATCATCGGCTCATGCTTGACAAGATAGATTTTCACAAAGGCACTGTAATATGCAACGGGCAGGAGTACAAACTACGTGACACCAACCTGCCCACCGTTGACCCCAAGGACCCCTACAAACTCACGCCCGCTGAGCAGAACGTAATAAACCGTCTGGTACACAGTTTTACCAACAGCAAGGCTCTGGCGCGCCACATGGAGTGCCTCTTTGCACACGGTTCATTGTATCTGGTTCACAACAACAACCTGCTCTACCACGGCAGCGTGCCCCTGAATGAGGACGGCACTTTTGCATCATTGGAGATACAAGGAGTGGAATACAAGGGTCGCGAACTGTTTGACGTGCTTGAAAAGATGGTGCGCACAGCCTATTTCTCCACTGATAATGATGAACTCAAGGAGTACGGCAAGGACCTGTTCTGGTATCTCTGGTGCGGCCCCGTATCGCCACCCTTTGACAAGAAGAGCATGGCTACGTTTGAGCGCTATTTTATAGCCGATACCAGCACGCACGTTGAGGAGAAGGGCAACTACTACCGGCTCAAGAACCGCCGCGACATCTGCGAGATGATATTGCAGGAGTTCGGCATCACCGATATGGAGCACGCCCACATCATAAACGGACACATACCGGTAAAGGCTGCCAGTGGTGAGAGCCCCATCAAGGCCGACGGACGCCTTCTGGTTATTGACGGCGGATTCTCAAAGGTTTATCATGAGCAGACCGGAATAGCAGGCTACACCCTTATCTACAACTCACACGGCATGCGACTGGTGCGCCACCATCCGTTTGAGTCTATCCAACAGTCCATTGCGCAGGGAATGGACGTGATAGCCTCCACCCAGGTAGTAGAATACACTGAGAATCAGATTCTTGTACGTGACACCGACAAGGGCAAGCGCATCATGGCCCGCGTTGAGGACCTCAAGGCCCTGCTCCAAGCCTACCGCACCGGTCTTATCCGCAACTAACTGTCCCTTTTGGTCATCGGACCCAGACTTACGGGATATTGCGGAGGATAGCCACCAGATGATCAAACACCATTGGGACGGTGGCCAGCTCCAGGCGCTCCGATGGGGAGTGGACGCCACGCAGTGTGGGGCCTATTGATATCATGTCCAGATCCGGATACGAATCCAGGAACAGTCCGCATTCCAGACCGGCATGAATGGCTTTTACCTGAGGATCACGCCCAAACAGTTCCTTGTACGCACGCACTGCAATGCCCAGCAGTTCCGATTTGGGATTGGGAGTCCAACCGGGATAACCTTCGCTCTGCTCAACCTTGGCACCAGCCAGACGGAAACATGCAGCAAAAGTAGCCTGAACGGCATATTTGGCCGATTCCACCGAACTCCTATGGCTTGCCAGCATGGTTACCTTACCCTTTTCGGTACGGATACGTGCCAGATTGGAACTTGTCTCCACCAGTCCCGGAACATCCATGCTCATGGCATATACACCATTGAACGCGGCATATACAGAACGTATAATGTTACCAGCTACAGCCGGCTCAATGCACTCGGCCACAGCATCGGTCGTTTCCATAAAGAATTTGGCCTCACGTTCCGTTACATGATATTCATTCTGTACATCCGATGCAAACACGTTAAAGTCCACACGGATATTCTCACGGTCTGCAAAAGGAACGGCAATCACAGCCGTAGCATCACGCGGAATGGCATTGTGAAGGTTGCCGCCGTTTATTGAGCACAGACGCAAATCATACTTTTCCTGAGCGGTATTAAGGAAACGAGCCAGGATCTTGTTGGCATTTGCATAACCTTTCTCAATGTCATCGCCCGAATGGCCGCCATGTAATTTGTCCACGCCCACGCGCAGGAACATATATCCGGCAGGTATCGGCTGGGGTTTATACTCAAATTCAATCATTGAGTTCATTCCACCGGCGCAACCTATATAAATCTGACCCTCGTCCTCCGAATCCAGATTAATCAGCATCTTGCCGTTCATCATGCCGGGTTTAAGTTGGGTAGCACCTGTAAGTCCGGTCTCTTCGGATACAGTAAACAGGCATTCTATTGGTCCGTGCTTTATCTCCTTGCTGTCCAGTACAGCCAAAGCCATGGCAACACCCATACCGTCATCGGCACCAAGAGTGGTTCCGCGGGCCTTGAGCCAGCCATCTTCAACGTAGGTATCTATAGGTTGAGTCATGAAATCATGATCCAAAGTGGCATCCTTTTCACATACCATATCCTGATGCGCCTGCAGGATTACAGTCTGACAGCTTTCATATCCGGGAGTTGCCGGTTTGCTTATCAGCACGTTTCCAACATCGTCCTTTTTTGCTTTCAAACCGCGTTCAGCGGCAAAATTCATAAGGTACTCACCCATCTTTTCCTCACGCCCCGATGGACGCGGGATACGGCATATTTCAAGAAATATGTCCATTACACGTTTTGAGTAATCCATTTTTTCCATTTAGCGAATTCTTAACAACTCCAAAAATACAGTTTTATTGAAAATATATCAACTAAAATCCCTAACTTCGCGCCTTGTATGTGGAAAACGTTTCTGACAGTCATTCTTTTTCTTTTGGCAGCGGTGGTTTTATTGTCAGTAAGCATCCTGCTCAAAAAGAACGGTAAGTTCCCCAACATACACGTAGGGAGCAATCCGGCAATGAGAAAGCACAAAATAGGTTGCGTTGAATCACAAGATAAACAGGCTCAGATAATAAGTCCTCTGGCCGTAAACGAAAAAAGTAAATAACTAAAAGTAATTATATGAACATCAAGTCCGTTTCAACAGTAGTTTTGTCAACAGCAATAGTTCTTGGCTTGTGCCAGTGCAATCAGCAGACTACAAACAACACCAGTACAGTCAATCAGGAGCAGGCTCCCGTAGCAGTGACCGGCCTTAAGATTGCTTACATAAACGTTGACTCACTTTTGGCAAACTACGCGTTTTATCAGGATCTTGCCGAAGAAATGACCCGCAAGGAGGAAAACTACCGTCTGGTTCTGACCGAGGAGGGCAAAAAGCTCCAAAAGGAGATTGACGATTTCCAGAAAAAGCTTGAGAACGGAGTATATTCATCAAGGGAGCGCGCCGAGTCCGAGCAGAACCGTCTGGCCAAAAAGCAACAGGCACTTCAGGAAAAGACCCAAAAGTACAGCGTTGAACTTGACACCGAAGGCGCCGCAAATTCACAGAGAATAAGCGAGTCTGTTGAGAACTACATAAAGGAGTACAACAAGTCTCACGGCTTTAACCTTATTATAAGTAAGGCCAGCCTCCTTTATGCCGATGAAACCCTGAACATTACAGCCGAGGTTCTTGAAGGCCTGAACGCAGCTTACAAACCCGAAAGCAAGTAATCCCGCGCGGAAAAGAATATCACACGGAAATCACGGAAATCACAGAAATGTTTTCCGTGATTTCTGCTTTTATGTGTGACCTTATTCTATCCGCGTGAAACAAAAAAGCGTTATCTTTGAAAAAAAAATAAACTTATGAGAGCTATAAAGATTATCCTTGCAGCGACCCTTGTGGCCTGCATTCCGTTTGCAGCAAATGCACAGTTCATGATGTTTGGAGGTGGCAACCGGGCCAGCCAGGACAGCCTGCGTAAGATTGCCGCAGCCGATTACGCCGATATGTTGGCAAAAGTAGGAGTTGACCAGCCCCGCGAAGGCCGCCAGCCCAACAGCCAGGATGAGAGCAAGCATCCCAATTATGACGAGCTGATTGCAAATCCCTACCCCTTCTATCCCGACCCACTCGTTACTGAGAGCGGAAAGAAAGTAAAGAATGCCAAGATGTGGACCAAGATCCGCCGTCCTGAGATTGTTAAGCTTTTTGAGGATAATGTATATGGCCGGATACCCGACAATGTGCCAGGTGTCAAGTGGGAAGTAACCAACGAGGAAAAGAAAGATTTTGCAGGCACCCCCGTTGTAGTACGCACCCTTAAAGGCGTAGTTGACAACTCCAGTTATCCCGCCATCACTGTTGAAATATCAGCCAACGTGGTATATCCGGAAGGCAAGCAGAACCTGCCCGTAATCATAGAGTTCGGATTTGGCGGCGGCGACCCCACTCGTACCCGCGGCAACAGCAAATCATGGCAGCAAATGGTAATTGAACGCGGTTGGGCGGCAGCCAGCATCAATCCCTCATCAATCCAGGCCGATGCAGGATCGGGCCTGACAAACGGTATTATAGGTCTTTGCAATAAGGGAGAGTTCCGCCAGCCCACCGATTGGGGCTCACTCCGCGCATGGGGATGGGGACTGTCAAGACTGATTGACTATTTTGAGACCGACAAGACCTTTGACGCAACCAAATGCGCCATTGAGGGTGTATCGCGTTACGGAAAGGCATCGCTGGTGGCAATGGCATTCGAGGAGCGTATTGCAGCCGGATTTATTGCATCATCGGGCAAGGCCGGTGCTGCAGGATGGCGCCGTGACTGCGGTGAGAGCATAGGCAACATAGTTTCCAACGAGGAATATCACTGGGTATGCGGTAACCTCATAAAATACGGAACCGACCCTCTGACCGAGAATGACCTCCCGGTTGACCAGCACGAACTGATTGCACTTTGCGCCCCGCGTGCCTGCTTTATCTCTACCGGTAGCTGGAGTGGCGACAAATGGCAAGATGTAGTTGGTTCGTTCATATCGGCATCAAAGGCATCGCCGGTTTACGAACTGTTTGGATATAAGGGCGTTGGCACCGATCTTTTCCCTGGCATGGACAACGGTCTTATGGATGGCAGGCTAACATACCGCCAGCATCACGGAGGTCATGAGGCTGGTCCAAACTGGCCTTTCTTCCTGGATTTCTTTGAGCGCGAGGTGGTAAATAAATAATCCGGAATTAACATTTCACGGTTTTGTGCATCTTAATAATAGGAAACCACAAAAAACTACAACGATGAAAACAAAAGTGATGATGATTAGCATTGCAGTTGGAATCCTACTGTTTTGCACAGACAACGTTCAGGCACAGTCCAGAGTTGTCAGGAGAGCAAGAACCGAACGCAGAGTACGCAATGAGCGTCCCAATGACCGCCGTCCCGAAGCTGTAGTAGCACCCGTACCTGCCAAACCTGTCCGTAAAAGGGTTGACCCCGATGCCATTCGTGCAATAGAACGCGAGTCATTTGACTCCAACCGTCTAAAGATGACCCAGATGATCATCTCCACTGGCGGACTGTTAAGCACTTCGCAGATATATACAATATCAAAAGCATTTGATTTTGACAGCAACAGGGTCAAGTTCCTTACAATGGCTTACCCCAATTGTATAGACAAAGCCTCATATTACCGGGTACTTGAAACACTTGACTTTAGTTCAAGCAAGGAAAAGATAACCGAGTTTGTGATTGGTTTTAAGCATGACAAGCCCGATATGGAACCTCTGGCTGCTATATCAAGCCACGACCTGAACGACATTGTAAAGGTGCTTAAGCACGAATCATTTGATTCAACACGCAAAAAGCTGGGTATGATGATCACATGCGGATGCGTACTCACTTCACGCCAAATAGCAGCTATGGCCAAGACCTTTGACTTTGACAGCAACCGATATGATTTCCTGCTGTTTGCGTACCGCAACTGCGTTGATCCCCAGAATTACGCAATTGCTGCCGGCACGCTCGAATTCAGCAGCAGCCGTAGCGAACTTATGCGCAAAATCTCCAGATAATTCCAAACAGCCAGCAATAACAAAAAAGGTTCGGAAAAAATCCGAACCTTTTTTATTATTCTCAAATTCCCAAGAGTTCCTTGAGTTTCTCCTCAAGCTCTCCCCCTCTAAGGTTGCGCTCAATAATAGTGCCCTCCGAATCAATCAGGAAAGTACTTGGAATTGACCTGACACCGTAAACCAGCGAAGCCGAAGACTCACGTTCATCACTGTCCAGCAACTGGATCCAATCCATACCGTTTTCACTGATGGCCTTTTTCCATGCATCCTGATCGTCATCGACCGATACGCTTACAATCTCAAATCCTTTTGACTTGTATTTTTTGTAAGCAGCCTTAAGGTTGGGAACCTCGCCCATGCAGGGACCGCACCAGCTTGCCCAGAAATCAAGCAATACGTATTTGTTCTTTGCAATAACACTTGACAATGAGAGAGTACCGTTCAAGGCATTCTTTTTTCGGTCCAGAAGACCTTCCTCAAAATCAGTGTACTTTTGTCCAATCTGAATACGGACCTGAGACTCCATAGCGTCTTTAAGCATTATCAAAGCCTCATTACCGCCAAAATTATCCTCAAATCCGGCAATCAGTTCCAGCACCTTTTCGGGGTTGAACATTGAGTAGTTCTCAATGAGCTGCTGAAAACCGAAAAGCTTGTCGGTATTCTCCTCAATGCTAGCCAGCACAACACTCTCATAAGAGTTTTCCAGTTCCCTTAACTGCTCTATAAGGTCACTTGTATCACCTTGGGTTGCAGCTGTTATCTTAATCTTGTCCTGCAGTTCCTCGGACTGAGTATTCATTGCATACATCCTGTCAAAGAAAGCCTGGAACGCATCGTTGTTCACGGTACCTACAATATGTTGAGTACCTTCCAGAAGGTCGCAGTCCAGATCAATCACACCGTTCTCCAGGAACAGCTGGCATCCGTGAAGCTGACCCTCAATCTCAAAGGTAATGATACCAATCTGGCAGGAATCGGTAGTTCCGGAAAGCATAAACTTGCCGTTTTTGACCACATCCGAATCCTGAGCCACAAGGCCGTTGTCCTGAACGGTATTAAGAGTAACTACCATTCCGTCAGGGAGGCCCTCTATCCTACCCTTAATCTTATAGCCCGAACTGCCGCAGGATATCAGAGCAACTAATGCTAAAGCAATGAACAAGAATCTTTTCATGAATAGATAAGGTTTATCTGATAAGGTATTGTGAGCTGATTGACTCGTTTGATATAACCCTGCGGATAGTCTCGGCAAACATCTGTGCTATTGACAACTGTTTGAGCTTTTTGCAGGGAATGGGATTGCGGTAAGGAATGCTGTTGGTAAACACAATCTCCTCAAGAGCCGAATTGTCCACACGTACGGGAGCATCGCCCGACATAACGCAATGCGAAGCTATGGCACGGACTGATTTGGCACCAGCCTCCATCATTACATCGCCTGCCTTGCAGATAGTACCTGCAGTATCAACAATATCATCAACAATCACAACATTCTTGCCCTGAACATCACCAATTATGCGGATATCATCAACAACATTGGCTCTTGTACGGGTTTTCTGGCAAAGTACCAGAGGCACATCCAGGAACTTGGCATATGCACTGGCACGCTTACTGCCGCCTACATCGGGAGCGGCCATAACCAGTTCTTCAAGCTTAAGGCTCTGAATGTAAGGCAGGAATACCATCGAAGCATACAGATGGTCTACCGGAACATCAAAGAATCCCTGAATCTGGTCAGCATGCAGATCCATTGTAATAAGTCTGTCAATGCCTACAGTGCTGAGCAAATCGGCCACCAGCTTGGCGCCTATTGAAACGCGGGGCTTGTCCTTACGGTCCTGTCTGGCCCATCCAAAATAAGGAATTACAGCATTTACTGATTTGGCCGATGCACGCTTTGCAGCATCAATCATGAGCAAAAGCTCCATAAGATTGTCCGATGACGGGAATGTGGACTGTACCAGAAATACATCGGCGCCGCGGATTGACTCCTCAAAAGAGACGGCAAACTCACCATCGGCAAAGTGAACCACATTCATGTTGCCCAGCGGGCATTTAAGGTAATCGCATATCTCTTTGGCCAGGTACATAGTGTTTGTACCGCAAAAAACCATGTAAGGATTGCTTGAATCCATAAAGAAATGAGTGTATTTGTTTAATTATTTTGCTCCGCAAAGTTATAAAAAAAAAGATTTGGACGTAATAAAAAAAGGTCACCTATTAGGCGACCTTTTTATTATTACCTCTAATGAAAATCAGAAGTAGAAACTCAGTGTAACGTTTGAACCTATATTACCGGTTCCAATGGTAATAGTGTTGCTCGAAGGCGATTTCAGCTCAGTCCACTCTCTCTTGGCAACATCAACAGTCGAGAAACCCTCAAGATCCTGATATTGAGGTCTGTCAAACGAAGCAAGTGCTGTAAAGTTAACCTCACCGCCTATAGACATCCTAGGTATGATGAAATATTCAACACCTACAAATGTTACTATACCCAGATGCCATGAAGCACCAAGATTATAATCCTTGATAAGACGGTTATAAGCAAAACCGTCCAAAGTAGCAGCAGTACCGCCGTTTGACTCCGTAGGAGACTGGTTAATATCGGTAATAGCATTACCATAGGTATATTCCTTAACCTGATTGTTCAGAGCGAACAATACACCTGCGCCATAAATACCCTGCAGTCTTGCCTTGCCTACTCTCTTCTCAAGACCGGCCATCAGACTCATACCGGTGTTCTTTGACAGGTATGTATCAATAACCTTCTGCTGTGAGAATGGATTCAGAGCATATTCGGCATCATCACGAGCATAGGATTTTTTAAATTCACGCTGATAAATAAGGCCAAGGTTAACTCTGATGGCTGTCTCATCATCAAGAAAATACTTTCCCGAAATAGACATCATAGGATCAATCTTCTGGAACTGTGTAGTATTGACATCATTGCCGATATATGCCTGACCGGCAAACTCTGAATAGTCGTTGGAAACTGCGCCATTAAAGAACTGACCTATATAACGTGTAAAAGGAATGGCGCTTACAGACAATGCATAGTCACCAGACTTAGGGGTATATTGTACCTCTGCCTCCTGAGATCTGGCAGTTGCGGTGGCCAGAGCAAGGGCCGCAAAAAACAATAACTTAATCTGTTTCATAATCAATGTTTATCAGATAATAAAACAATAGGGATTAATAAGCCCAAGTGCTATTAAGTTGACCTTTGTTATAAAGGGTTTTGCTGCCGTCTTTATCTACCGAAGGATTACCAATACCCTTTACGCCTTCCTTGTCCTGCAGCTCGGGGCTAACAACCAGATCAGTTAATTTAAGAGGAACTATTTCATTGTTCTTTGTAAGAGAAGAGCTCTTATTCACAGACGGATAAAGAACCTTGCAGGTCTGGCTCTTCCATTCACTATCATCAATAACATAGTACTTTCCGGTAAAGGCGTTGTCAAGTTCAGCCTTGGTTGAAATCTTCAACTGAGGCATATAAATTCCATCCTTCCAGTTATCGGGCAGATTAACAGAGAAAGAGTACTCACCATCAACATTAGTCTTGATACCGGTCTTAGTATATTTCATATAAACATCATGGTTGTTATCCCAAGTGGTAACCTCACAGGTAACATCCCACTTCTTTTCGCTGGCCTTGTTCTTGATTACAAATTCTGAACCATCCTTAACCCACTGCTGAAGCAGGATCTTACCGGAAACGGTAACAGTCTTTGACAAGTTCTCTTTCAAAACGTCATCCGATGTAACCTTGAAATCATAAGTCTTTACGTCCTTATTGGTAAAAGACTTGGTGATGGCATCACCACCAACGTTATACAGGGCATTGGGTATTGAAACGATATTACCGTCCAAAAGAACACTCTTCTCTGCATAGAAAGGAACAACCGATACTTTTACGTTGGTAGCTGCCAGACCAAGCGGAAGAGTGAAAGAGTACTTACCTTCATTATTGATTTCAGCAAGGAATGTCTGATTGCCGGTTGAACCGCTTATGTAAGAATCGTTGCTAACCTCTATCTTAACCTGTTTTCCTGCGGCAGGAATAAAGTTTTCCTCAAATACAATTCCGTTAGCATCCTTGTAAGCACCTGCATCATACTTTACAGTACCTACAACTGTACCCTTTGGAAGAGCATCGTTGTTAAGATCTGACGATGTAAACTCTGATTGTTCTTTTGTGCAGCCCACCAGCATAAGGGTAGCAGCAGCGACTAAAAAATACTTTCTCATGTCTAAAAGTTTAAAATATTAATTAAAGGAATAAGGTCACTATTATTTAATGGAATAAGGTAACTATCTAAAATTTCCGCGAATTTAGACTATATTAATTTAAAAAACAAAAAAATATAAAAAATTTTATACAAGCCCGACTAAAATAGCTTGTTATTTTTTGCGAACCGACACCTTACCGGGGTTACTGCTTACGTACTCCTTCCAGCTTTTGGGACCTTTAACGCCGGTATCGGGACGCCCCATCTGAAGGTAATGGCAGTAGGCGGCGGCAAGGGCATCGGTAGCATCAAAAAACTTGGGCATATCATTCTCATCAAGGTGCAATATGCGCTGAAGCATGCCCGCAACCTGTTCCTTGCTGGCCGAACCGTTACCAGTTATGGCCATCTTTATCTTGAGAGGAGCATATTCTGTTATTGGAACGCTGTGGTTTATTGCTGCTGCAATGGCTACGCCTTGAGCACGGCCCAGTTTGAGCATGGACTGGACGTTCTTGCCAAAGAAAGGCGCCTCAATGGCCATCTCATCGGGCAGATAGGAGTCAATAATGCCGTTCACGCGCTGAAATATGTGGCCCAGTTTAAGATAAGTGTCATCCTCCTTGCGCATGTCAATAACGCCCATCGTGATTATTGAGGCCTTGTTATCTTGCACTTTGATAACGCCATAACCCATCACGTTGGTGCCAGGGTCTATTCCCAGTATTATTTTTTCGGCCAGCCCTTGAGTCATTGCTTAAATTTTCTTTTGCCAAAGATAGCAATTATTCAATCCTTATCATTACCTTTGCAGCCGAAATCATCAACAACGGGGCATTAGCTCATCTGGCTAGAGCGTTTGACTGGCAGTCAAGAGGTGACGAGTTCGAGTCTCGTGTACTAATATGTTACTATATTTTCCAGTGATGCCTTAAAATTTGCGGAATTGCAGGAAATAATCTTCCATCTGATTACAATAGATTATATCCACTTGTCTTTTTAGAACCCTTTCTAACAAAAACTGCCAGTGCCCATACCGACACTGGCAGTTTTCATATCACCAGGTTATAATCCTAATATCCGCTGCTCACACTCTAATCTTTAAGACAGCCTACCGGTACAACCAGCACGCCGTCTTCGGGGCGTTTGTATGCATAATCTCCTATTCCGGTCAGTACCATCAGGAAAGAAGGTTTCTTCATCCTGGTAGTGTCAATCTTGTCAGACAGATCCTTTAAACTCTTGGCACCGGCATTGATAAGGTCTGCACCGCCAATCTTGATTTCAACAAGTCCGTATGATCCGTTTCTTAGATGAACAACGGCATCACACTCCAGATTATTCTTGTCGCGGTAATGATACACCTTACCATCCAACGCATCGGCATATACACGCAAGTCACGGACAGCAAGGGTCTCAAAAATGAGCCCAAATGTTTCCATGTCATTAATCAGGTCGTTAGGGCCCAATCCTAATGATGCGGTAGCAATGGACGGGTCAATGAAATAACGTGTATCCGATGTGCGGATTGCAGTCTTGCTCCTAAGATTGGGATTCCATGCCACAGAGTCCTCTATGACAAAAATCTCCTTTAAAGCCTTTATGTAACTGTAAACGGTACCGTCTGACATCTGCTCGTCTCCATTATTCCGGATATCTGCCAGTATGGTTCCGGCTGTCGCCTGACTACCTTGATTCCGGGCATAGGAACGCATAATCCGTTTTGCAAGTTCTTCATCGCGGTCAATATCATCAACACGCTTTATATCATTACTTACAACAGAGTCAAAGTAGTTAAACGCCTGGGCAAGAGCTGCCTTCACAGTCTTTTTCAACACAGCCTTGGGCCATCCGCCGCGACAGGTAAGATATGCCAGCCTGTCCAGATCTATATGACTCACTCCATCAATCTTATCTGCATTGACAAAAAGATTCCCCAAACTCACATCGCCCGTAGAATCCCCTGACTCCCACAAAGACATTGTGCGTAGCTTAAGGCGTGATATGCGTCCTGTGCCGGTATGGAATATTTGCTCATCCCCAATACTGTTACCGATATCATCCTTACGGGCTTTACCAGGAACTGCTGAGCCGGTAAGCATAAACTGCCCGTCATCCTCACGGTTATCAACTTCATTCCTTACAGCATCCCAAAACTGTGGGGCAATTTGCCATTCGTCTATAAGCCTGGGCGTCTCGCCCGCCAGGAGTCTGGAAATATTTGTACGGGCAATAGCAAGATTCTGGCTGAGAGTATTCGGGTCCGCCATAGACAATACACTTTTGGCTTGCTGTTTTGCCAATGTAGTCTTCCCGCAGTACTTTGGCCCTTCTATTAGAACTGCTCCAGATGACTCCAACTTATCAGTAAGCATCTGGTCTGCAATACGTTTTAAATATTCTGACATATTTTTAAAGGTAAAATTTGCAACAAAAATAATACATTCCTCTCTGAAAATCAATTATTTCAACAAAAATCCGATGCAACAGTTGGCCGGTTTTTGATGCGACAGTTGGCCGCTTTTTGATATGGCAGTTGGCTGCCAACATCATCCACAAAACTAAACCCAAGAAAAAGCAACATCAAATCTTTGCAAGGTCTTCAAATCAAATTTATTTTTTTTCATTGTTTCAAAGACGCATTTTGAGTAATTTGCCGTCTTATTATAGGAAAGGCAGAATAGAGTGATGAGTAAACCCTTTCTTTCTGAGAAAGAACTTGTGCAGGGGTGCATCCGCAGGGACCGTGATGCGCAACAGGAGCTGTATGCCCGTTATGCAGCCCGGCTCTATACGCTCTGTCTCAGATACATTGGTGATACTGAAGAGTCCCGTGACCTTATGCATGACTCCATGATAAAGGCTATGGACAGCATCAAGTCTTTCCGCAATGAAGCCGATGGTTCACTCTATCCATGGCTCCGTAAGATTACAGTCAACGTGGTATTTGACCGCTTCAGGCAAAACAGCAGGTTCATGGAGGTTCCTCTTGATACGGTGAGTGATAAGGAGATACTGGATGCATCGGATTCCGATGCCGGACCTGAGCGTGAGATACCCGATGACGTGCTGAAACAGATAATGGCCAAACTTTCGCCCGTCAGGCGTGTGGTGTTCAATATGTACTACATAGACGGATTCAGCCACAAGGAGATAGCCCGGGCTTTGAACATAACCGAGAGCGGTTCAACATCCATTCTTGCCAAAGCCCGCGCCAGCGTGAGGAAAGCCATAACAGATTACCTTAAAGCAACAGGACAATGAAGGACTGGAGAGACAAAAGAATGATTGACTATCTGGAGGGCCTCAAAGTAGAGTTGCCGCAGTCTGACTGGGATGATTTCCTTTCCAGAAAGGCCGCTTATGATGTTGCCGCAAGGCGCCGCCGCCGGTTCCTGACCGTAGCCATATCCATTCCTGCCGCAGCTGCAGTCCTGCTGTTGCTGTTCCTGCTGCCAATAAACAGAACTCCCGCCGGACAGACCGCACAGAACAATCCTCATTCTCCACAAGAGGAACAGATGGCTACTACAGACAGCATATCCAATCCCGCTGACAGTGTCATGCTTGGCGGCATTCTTGCTGAGCCGGAACTAATTGAAAATAAAGTCGCAATGACGCCATCCATAACTCCTGTACGTATGTCCAATGATACCGTTTCATTTAATCATGACACTTACAGGCACCAGGTTGACACAATGTTAGCCCGGAATAACAAGACCAAAGAAGAACTGGATAGTATCACGGCCGATATGATGGAGAGAGTCACGGCCTATGAACAGACAAAGGAAACGGAAAATGCTAATGTTAGAATGGGATCATTAGAAATCACAACGGGTGCTACAAGCAATGGATCACTTTCAGAATCCAATCTTAACTTTGGAGGATTCGGAGGTTTTGGAGGCTTCGGTGGTTTTGGCGGTTCTGCCAATTATAATGTCGCAGGTGTTGATTATTATAAAGATTTTAATCAAAACGGTGATGATTCTATATCAATATATCCGTTGATACTCCTCGATGGTGAGATTATTTCTGTCGATGAAGCCAAACTGTCCACATTTGACTTTGGAGCGCCCATCCTTGACAGATATAAACTGGCTGATTTGTTAGGAATACGTGGTGACAAGATACAGGCAGTACAGAGATTGGATAATAAGGAGGCGGATAAAAAATGGGGTGATAAGGGTGCTGGCGGTTCCCTTGAGATACTTACCAGAAAGTACTATCGCAAGGCTCGTAAGGCCGGCAAACTGAGTGGTCACTATCAATGGGTGACAGACTTAAAAAACAGATGAAAAATTTCAACGATATTGCAACGCCTAATCCTTGGCAATTGTAAATATGAGAAATAATTTTGCCAGCAAACAAATTGCTTGAGCTATGAAAATAAGAAAGATTAAAATGGAGCTTTTACGTGGTTGGTACTACGTTTCTTGTGGCGTGATGTTTTTGTCATTCCCGTCTTCTGCATCAGGAGACTCTATAGTAAAGCACACCATTGATCCCTTCCATTTTGAAAAGGGCATCTATGTTATTAGCAGCGATTCAATCTTTGAACGCGATGAGCATGACGGGCTAATGTTCAGGATTCTATCGGAAAAAGAAGTGGAGTTTGCCGATTACCGTAACGACACCATCAGGTTTGATAGGCTTGTTATACCGGAACGAGTGTCCATAAAGGACCGGCAGTATGATGTTGTGGGTATAGGCGAAGGTTGCTTGTCCAGAAATTATCATGACCTTATGCTTAGAGCCTATAATCCAGATACCGCAATTTCATACTTCGGGCCGTCTTATTTATACTTACCGTCATCGGTCAGATACATATCGGATGGAGCTTTTTGCGACTGTGTGAACCTTAAGACCGTTATCTTGAATGAAGGGCTGGACTCTATAGGTTATGCTTTCTGGGGATGTGGAATAACTGATATCCATATACCGTCAAGCGTAAGACACATAGAGGAAATGGGCGCATTTGAGAACTGCATGTCTTTAAAGAATATAACCGTAAGTGCGGACAATCCTGTCTATGACTCCCGAGGCGGTTGCAACGCTGTAATTGATACAAAGAAAGAATATATGTTCATTACCTGTCAATGGACTGAATTCCCCGATGATGTAAAGAGGATAAAGATAACCAATAATGTTCCAAAGGTCAAACTGGGTAGTAAAAGCCAGTGTAAAAGCCTGCATGTAAATACATACACTCCAAAAACAATTAACACAAGAAGAAGCAATGCCTTGAAACGCTTAGGCATCAGTTTTAATTCTGAATCAAAGGCAATAAAGATTAAAAGAGTAACTCTGCCTCCGGGCCTGGATTACCTTTCTGAATCAAGAATAGATCCTGACAGGATAAAAGGAAGAATAATGAAAAAGAGCGGATTGTTCAGTATGGATGAACGTTACACCGAAACAAGGAGTTACAATCCCGACGCTCAGCTACTTATTATAAGCATAGAAAGGAAAGACAAGGACCAACGAGATTAGATACTAAATTTGATATGAAAATACATAGAATCAGAATCTGGCTTTCCCGCGGTTGGTACCGCACACTATGTAGCATATCCCTGCTGTTGCTGCCTCTTTTTTGCAATACCGGCAGGACCTTCGCTGCAATCAACCATGTTCAGCAGGATACTATCAAGTCAACCGTTGTGGTGTCTGGCACTAAGCCCCAAGCGGGTGATATTATAAGCGGTACAATCTGTGATGAAAACGGTCCAATGCAATTGGTTAACATTACAGAGAGAGATTCTCTTTACCGTATTGTTGCTCATGCTGTTTCTGATGTGAACGGTAAATTCGCTTTCAAACTCGTTAATCCGGCCAACCGTCTTTCTGTAACCTATGTGGGATATGGTGAGGCTATAACTGCTATTACCGGTACATCCTTTGATGTTACAATGGTTGAATTGCCAGACCTTCCTGTGGTTGATTTGAGCAGTGACGTAAAACAGACTACAATGTATGGCCCTCCAGCAGTGAACTACAACAGATACTATGATCCCAATGCACAACCAGCCGTTAGGGATTTTATAGAAATAGGCGCACGCACTCCTGATGTCAGCGTAATATATGGTGTTCCCGTAAACAGGTTCTTTGTTTCAGACAACCCCCAAACAGCTAAGGTACTTGAAGACGGCACCATTACCGTAGATGGCAAGAAAATTACAAATCATAATTTTAATTTCCCTAATCCTAGTGCCGTTGATTCTATTGTCAATATGCACGGTAAGGAAGTAAAGCAGGAAACTCGCGCCATTAGTCCAAAAGACCGTGGGCTTGTCACAAATGATAATTATTTGGCTCAGTTGCTTGAATATGCACCCGAAGGTCTTGTTTGCGGATATATTATGCGTAATGCATGGAGAAAGAACCTATGGGGTATATTCCTTGTAAAGGAGAAAAAACAATACAGCCTGGTTTATAAGGAAGAAGATAAGGTACAGAAAAGGAAGATAAAGTCTGATCAGGCAACCATTCTGGAGGCATCGGTCAACACCCGAATCTCCAAGATTGAATTTGATATAAACAATCCCGCTTTCACAGAGGTTTATGGCGGATCACTAGAAATAGGCATGGTTTATGACGGTGATATAGTCTTTGCTGTCACTCCCTCTAAGGCAGCTCATTTCTGGGCTTTGAATGGTCATGAATACATTGGTATAAATGATGAATTCTGGCAGGCAGAGGTTGACCAGTTCAAGCAGGAAACCAAATAGGTAACTTCGTACCATCAATACTGAAAGCAATATCGGTAGTAACAATACTCATCTTAATTGCCCTGTTCTGCAAGCCATCAAAATAAGAATGAAGATTATATCTCTCCTTCTAGCAACAAAACTGCCAGTGCCCACAAAAGACACTGGCAGTTTTCACATTACCAGGCCAGAACCCTAATCCTCATCCGGCTCAATCTCCTCCAAATAAACCATCAGGTCCAAATCCTCATAAACGTTAATATCCCTGTAGTCGCTGTCAAAATGTGGAATATAATTTCCTGTTCGTAGATACAATAGATATTGGAACGTGGTACTAATATGGTACTAATAATTTCCTAATCCCTCGGAAACACTCGGAATACGTTTTTGTGGATTTCTATCAATATCAACAACTTAACCCCATTTTTTATTCCTATAGTTTCCTGCCAAATGTTCTCGTATGCTCCACATGCAAAAAGGTCGCCGATGGCGGCCTTTTTGTATGTGGAGCATGTGCGACCTTGTTTTATTTTGCTTCGCAAAAGCGCTCGTTACACTCGCTTGGCGGCCCTCCGGGACCGCTCTCACCCTCCGGGTTCGCCCCAATACGTTCAAACCTGCGTTTCTTAGCGGTACCAAATCGGCACCAAATGCTGCTCCTGTTTACCATTTCAAGCATCCTAGCGGGATGATCTTGACCCCATCGGGGCGTGTATATGCATATTCCCCGCCTGTAATAACCATAAGCAGGTCTGGTTCTCTCAGTGGCACCTGCTTTTCATTCTCGTTATGTTCCCTAATCAGACGGACTATCTCTTTCAGATGGGTGGCACCGTCTTCAATCTCATCACTACCCAGTTTGCATTCAATCAGGGCATATCGGCCGTCCTCCAGATGCAGCACAATGTCAGCCTCCAGTCCGTAACGATCACGGTAATGTGATATCTCTCCTCCCAGATGTGCCGAATACACCTTCAAGTCTCTTGCGCACATACATTCAAAAATAAATCCGAAAGTCTTGAGCTGTGTCATCAGTTGGGCTGGTCCCAAACCCAATGATGCAACAGCAACTGACGGGTCGCAGAAACTGCGTTTCTCACCACTCCTGATTGCTGTCTTTGACCTGATTGATGGGTTCCAGGCGCTTATGTCCTGGATAACATAAAGTTTCTCAAGTGCTGCTACATATCTGTCAAAAGTACTGCGTACCAGAGAGTCGTTATTTGCAGTAACATCAGCAAGAATGGTGGATTTGTCGGCCAATGAAGATACGTTTCTGGCGTATGAACGCAGTATCGCCTTGGCAATCTTAGGATCCAGTTTCTCCTTGGCGGCCCTTGATATATCCTTGTCGCATACCGTTTTCACATAGTTTTTGGCAATCAGCAGTTTGCCTTTATCTGAAACTGGCTGTAGTGCTGCAGGCCATCCTCCGCGGCATGCTGCAAATATGATATCCTCAACACTCATTCTGGAGCGTGCGGCTATATCCATTTCTGGATCATTAAACAAGGCCTCTACAGATATATCTCCTGTTGACTCTCCAGACTCAAACAGGCTCATAGGATACATTGTAAGGCCAGCAATACGGCCGGTGCCGGTATGCGCGGTTTTATCTGTATCTGCAGCTGATGATCCGGTCAGAATAAACTGCGATGGTTTCTGCCTGCGGTCGCAAGCTACCCTTACCGCATCCCAAAGTGCAGGAGCATCCTGCCACTCATCTATCAGTCGTGGAGTCTCACCTTCAAGCAGCAGTGATGCTTTGGTAAGCGCCGTAGCAAGGTACTCATCTCTCTTGTCCGTATCCTGTAATTCTATGATACTGGCTGCCTTCTGCTTGGCAGTAGTCGTCTTGCCACACCATTTAGGTCCCTCAATATTCACTGCGCCGAAAGCATCCAGGTAATCCTGCAGCTGGTCATCAATCGCTCTTTTAAGGTAATCCATAATCCTATATTTATTTGAAGGCGCAATTTAGGCATTCTGCCGTATTCTACCAAATATTTTTTGCTTTTTCATCGGTAACATTTGTGGCGTTTCATCGGTAACATTTGTGGTATTTCATCGGTAACATTTGCGGTAGATATAAAAGGCAACCCTTAACTCCAACTCTGCCACAATAATATAATAAATTTGTGGCAAAACAAGCATTTCCCTCCTCAAAATACCATAATAACAAATGCAACAGAAATCCTGCACTGCCGCCCAGTCATCTGGCTGTGATACCTTGTAATAACCTCATCCCCAACAGAGCTGCTTGCATCAAACACAATCTCTCCTCTGTTAAAAGTCACCGCCACCGTTACGGCAGGCCGATATAACTCCGCACGCACTATCATCAATGGTAAACTCCCTGCTTACCACAAGCTTCGCATCGTTGGTCTTTGTCCTTTTCTCTGTCATATCAAGTAAGATTGAATCAACACAAAGATGTCGTTTTTTACTTAAAATGTCTTGCAACGATATTGCAACGCCTAATTGTTGTTTTGACAATCTATCTATACTTACATTTGTCACAAAAATAAAAGTATATGAAAACGTCAAAACTCATTTCTTTCATAGTATTGCTGTTTATTCAGGCAGTCGTAACCACAGTGTTTGCTCAGGACAAGCCTAAGGCGGGTGATACGATCTCCGGTATCATTAGTGATAAATATGGCCCCATGATTTGGGTAAACGTAGTGGAGCTGGATTCATCGGACAGTGTTGTGGCTCACACAGTCACTGATTTTGGCGGTATTTTTCATTTCCGTCTGGTCAACCCTGATGACAGGATGCAGATACCCTGCGTTGGTTATGAGACTGTAGTTCTCACTATTGACACGACCTACTTTGAAATCAAAATGAAGGAAGAAGAGTTGATGCAGGATAATACCACAACACCTGATACCCGTCCTCGTGTCCGTGGAATCATCAGGAGCGAATCATACACTATGGAGGAACTTCAGAAGAATGCTCCCCGGGATTACGTTTGCGGGTATGTCATCCAGAATCCATGGGGGACCTATCTATACGGCATATATCTTGTCAGGGAAGGAAAACAATACAGTCTGGTGTATAAGAAGTTTGATTACACAGAGACCAGAAGCATCAAGTCCCGTCAGGCTAAGAAGCTGATAGCATCAGTTGAAAGTAAGATTGCCTATGCCGATGTTCCTAAGAAAACAGCCAATACAACTGGAAACAACGGATCGGGCATTCAAGTGATTACATTTTATGATGGCAATACGGCATACGCAGTTACTCCAGATAAGGCGGTATATTTCTGGACGAGTGGATCTGAGGATGTTCCTGATGAAGTTTGGCAGGAAGAATACCTTAAGTTCAAATAATTTCTACTTTAACACAAGACGTATTTCCCGTATATTTCAGTTTAGATAGCAGACAAATTAATTAGAAGCATTATGAGAAAGAAAGTTTTATTGTTTGCATTGACATCTATACTAATGTCACTATGCATTACCACTAATGCTCATGAATCTGTCATTGCCTATTTAGAAGCCGGAAATTCGCATTCTGATTCCATTTATTTCAATTCCGCTAAATTTGATGGAGATGAATTTAAGACTGCTGAAGATTTAGTCCGAAAAATTCCCGGAGCAGAAATGAAAAATGATGGTAGTATAATGATAAACGGTAAGTCCATTACCAAAATTCCTGTAAATGGTAAACTGTATTTCCCGGAACATGAATACGTGGATTTGGGCTTGAGTGTAAAATGGGCCACATGTAATGTTGGTGCCGCCAATCCGGAAGAAGTGGGTGGATTATTCGCTTGGGGTGAGACTGAACCCAAATCGGATTACAGTTACTCAACGTATAAGTTCAGTAAAAACGGTGGTAAGGGAAGTTATACCAAGTACAGTGATAATGACAACAAGACTGTATTGGATTTGGAAGATGATGTGGCCCATGTCAAATGGGGAGGCAGTTGGCGTATGCCGACATGGGAAGAGATGGATGAATTACGCAAAGAATGTACTTGGACATGGACAGAACTGAACGGGATAGAGGGGTTTCGTGTAACAAGCAAAAAGGTTGGTTATGAAGACCGTTCCATTTTCCTCCCGGTTAACAAGTATAGTGACGCTGCTGCTATTGCAGAAGGAATGTACCCTTCATACGGTGCATACTGGTCAAGCACACTATGTTATCTTCCAAGTGGGTTTATGTCGGAAGATCGTGACCATGCATGGGGATACATGCTCTGTAGAGATTATCCCTTGGGGAACGGCGGCTACCGCAACGCCGGTGAGTCCGTCCGTCCCGTCTGCCCGCAAGTAGACATCAAGCATATTGTTGACACAGTATATGTACCTGATTCCTTGTTATACATAGAGAAGAGAGTCGTGCTTCCTGTTAAACAGGCAGAACAGATAGCTTTATTACGTAAACTCCCATATTTATGGGTATCAGATGAAGGAGATGTTTATGTATTTGGAAGAAAGATTTCTGGTATAAATTTCAATGGGAAAGATGGTATAGAGTTCGTTCGCTCGCCGGAATACTCCATCGTGTATCTTCCGTTCCCACCAATTGGGCCATTAGATACTAATGTACAGGCTGTTACTGTAAAAATGGATGGTAAAGGTCCCGTCCGTTAACTCCGGAAGAAATGAGAGAATATGGCTTGATAGGAATACCCATTCCACTCCCTGAAGGAGAAACCGTCGAGTCCTATCTGCTTAAGCAACCCGGCGTTCATAAGGATGAAGAAGGTAATATCATATATCCTAACGGCAGGAAACAGACGCCTGAAGACATAAAACAGATAGAACGGTTTACACACATCTCAATTAAAGATTCCCTATTGAAATATCAGCAGAAATATCAGCAACAGAATAAATAGTGGGCGCAAAGGTTGCTTTCAGCCTGGCGCAGATTCTTAATAATGAGGACGTATTTGGCCAATCCTGCCGTTATATCAGCAGATAAATAATAATGGCATATGAATAAGAAAACCTTTGCTATAGTCACAGCGGCACTTGCAGTCGTGTTGGCGGTATCAGCCGTAATAGTTTTTACGTCCAGAACTCCCCATGGAAACAACGAGTCTTTCATAGATTGTGAAAGCACGGTTTGTACGTCCGATGATATTCAGCCCGAGTTCCCGGGAGGCAGAAAGGCGTACCTGGAGTATATAAGAAGGAACATGAACTATCCTGCTGATGCCCTTAGAAACGGCGTAGAAGGAGGTGTTCTAGTAAAGTTCATTGTAGAAAATGACGGCTCAATCAGCAATGCGGAGATATTAAGAAGTATGACGGAGAGTTTCGACGCCGAGGCGTTAAGGCTTATCTGCCACATGCCCAACTGGACACCAGGAGTATGGAAAGGAAAAACAAGAAGAATGCAGGTTATCAGACTTGTTGACTTCCGAATAGAAGAAAAAAACGGTTTGGATATTGAAGCTGATGAAGCGGATGTACAAGAGTCACCCGCAACTACCGCGTTTACTCAGGATAAGCTTAAACCTGGTACTATCATCAGCGGCATAGTATCAGATGCTTCAACTGGTGAACCAATAGGCAATGCATTAATCGTTGAGACTGTTATGAATGATACTGCTGCATACTATTATACCCGTACAGACAGAGACGGACGTTTTTCTTATCCGCTTTTCGGAACAGGGCACGTGTTGAAGGTGATTGCAAACCAACGTGTGTATAAGATAGTAAAGATTCCTTTGGAAAATATGACAACTTACGAAATTAAGTTGGAAAAAGATCCTGACGGCGATGGAGGTGATGGAGTCATGTATTCCATAGGACCATTTGATATACGCGAAGGCTGGGAAAAAAGTCGTTCAGGCTCTAATATCAGTGTTGTAAAACCAGGTTCTCTGAGGGATGACGGCGAAGGTATCCTAATTGAAGAGATAGAATGACTGTCTTGGAAATGCATATCTCAAATACAAAAATGGGTAAATCGTTTTAATTGGCCGTTCTTTTTAGTAAGTTTGTAGTCGAAACAAAGAGATTATGAGTCATGACATTCTTCAATCAATTCCACAAGGAGGCTACGGAGCGTACGATGAGGAAAATCGCAAAATCCAAGGAATCGCCGATGAACTCAAGAGACTTTGCCGAATACATGAAGAAGAATTTGGAGACAGCCAAACAAATGGAGGCAGCCTCGAAATAGAACAACGTATTACTGAACAATACGCAAACAGTTACGGAGCTTAGTCATCAATTCTCTTTCAAACATGACAATCGACGTTTTAGATGCTCCAAAGATAGATTCTTTCTAAAACATAACCAACTTTTATAGCATTTTCTTCTAAAACATAACCAACTTTAGTGCCAAATTCTTCTATATCATAATCACGCACAATAAGCCTAAGGCGGGTGAAACCGTGGATATTCCTATTGACACGACCTTCTTTGAGATCAAGATGAAGAAATGGGACTTAAGAACGGATCAATCTGAAAAATAATCAGTATGTTTACGGCCAATAATGCAGTATATGTATAGTTTGCTTTAATAACAATGTTTTTTTAATGGTATGATTATGAAAAAGTTTGGATTGTTTTTTGTTATGACTGCGGCATTTATGCTCAGTATGTCTTTTGCATCTTGCGACAAGCTTGATTCTGATGATAAAACATCCGGAGACGATCAAGCCTTCTTCCCTATCTCATATGCCGACAAGACTGTTGCAGCCTGGTATTCTCTTTCCCAAAAGGAAGACAACAAGACCAGGACCGAAGCTGTTTTCCTCTTTACTGACAGCACTTTGGTGGTGACCAAGAATAAGGTCTATTCAAAAGAGGATGGCCGAAATCCCGAGCGTTCAATTACGGCCGAAGCTAAATACAAATTTACCCAAGGTAGTGATTACACTAACGGCACAGCATTGGTTACACTCAGTGACAGCGCCAAAACCAGTTTTGAGGTTACCATTACCGATGGAAAGCTGTCTGCAATGGGAGAGATTTTCACCAAGCAGGACAACTCAAAGGTACCTACACCTAAACAGCCTTCCGATAATAATGGGAACGGCGGTAATAATCAGGGGGGCAACAATGGCGGAAACAATGGCGATGGCAACGACCTGGATCCCTTCTTCCCTAAGGCATATGAAGGCAAGAGCTTAGCGGCATGGTACTCATATTCCGCAACCGAAGCAGCACAAGGATATGAATTTAAAAGAACAGCGGCAGTCTATTTATTTGAAGACAATACATATGTCGCTACCATTAACATGTCAACTTCCAATCCGCAGTATGGGCAACATAGTAGTTGTATGATCGTATCAGAAGGTACCTATCAGAAAGTTGAGGGGAACTTTACCACAGGTAAGATTACAATTACAGATGATAAGAATAGCATGACCGTTGAAATCCAGGACGGACAGTTAAAGATTAAAGATACAGAGACTCCTGAAGTGTCTATATATATCAAGCAGGATAATACAAAACTCCCAAAGCCAAGCGAACCTACAGACATGGGCGGTGGTGACAACGGCGGTGACAACGGCGATGGCAATGGTACACAGGCTTTCTTCCCAATCACATATGCCGGCATGACAGTTGATGCATGGTATTCAAATTCACACTCGGATGGATCAGGTACAACAGTGCAGGCTGTATTCCTTTTTGATAACGACAGTCTGGTGGTAACCATGGTTTATGTCCCCTCTCAAGAGGCTGGCGGTAGTATGGTGTGTGAAATATTATCCGAGGGTACTTTTACGCTCACCGGAAACTACGATAACGGTACGGCCCAAGTATACGATACAGACGGCGAATTGATTTATAGAGATCTAAGTATTGTTAGCGGTAAGTTTTCTCTTATGAGTCAAACATTCACCAGGCAGGACAACTCAAATGTTCCGACACCAACCCAGCCCACAAATATGGATAGTTAGGGCTCATCTATTAAGTAGTCTAAGACAGGTCGCTTATGGCGGCCTGTTTTTTTGTACCTTTGCGGCATGAAAGTGTGCATAGGTCTTTCTGGAGGCGTTGACTCCAGCGTGGCGGCTCTGTTGCTTAAGCAGCAGGGCTATGATGTTTTTGCCATGTTCATGCAGAACTGGCATGACACCGAGGGCACGCTGCACGGTGACTGCGAATGGGAGGAGGACCGCCTGGTGGCCGAGATGGTGGCCAAAAAGATAGGCATACCTTTCCATTTTGTGGACCTGAGCGATGAGTACCGCCGCCGCGTGGTGGATTACATGTTCAGTGAGTATGAGCAGGGCCGCACCCCCAACCCCGATGTGCTTTGCAACCGCGAGATAAAGTTCGATGCATTCCTTGACGCCGCCCTTAAACTTGGGGCCGATATGGTCGCAACGGGCCACTACTGCCGCAAGGAGGAATTCAAGGCCGATGACGGCAAACCCATATACCGAATATTTGAGGGCACAGACCCCGGCAAGGACCAGAGCTACTTTCTGTGCCAGCTCAACCAGGAGCAGCTATCACGCGCACTGTTCCCCATAGGTCATCTGCTCAAGAAAGAGGTGCGCCAGATTGCGGCCGATGCCGCCCTACCCTCGGCCACCAAGAAAGACTCTCAGGGCATCTGTTTTGTGGGCAAGGTGGATTTGCCGGAGTTCCTAAAGCAGAAACTCAAGAGCGTTGATGGCAACATAGTTGAGGTCTATCCCGATTTTTACACCGCCAACCCCCACTTTAAGTTCCAGCAGGAGACCCTGTCAAGCATCACATCCGATGGCTCCGCAGCCAATATGGTGACCGGCTATATCAGTGAGGACAAGTGTACCGACACGCTCTGTTCCAACCATTACGATGAGAGCAAAATTGCCGCTCTCACAGACGAGACCTTGGAGCGCCTTGCCACACCCTACCGCTACGATTCCATAAAATTCATAACCGAGACCTACCGCTCCGGCCGCAAGCACGTAAAGATGACCCGCTTCAAGGCCAATCCTTGGGGCAAGATTATAGGTACGCATTACGGAGCGCAGTTCTTTACCATCGGCCAACGCCACGGTCTGAACGTGGGCGGACATGATGATTCACTGTTTGTGATTGCAACCGATATAGGAAACAATGTGGTTTATGCCGGCGAGGGGCACACCCACCCCGGCCTGTCACGCAGCTGCCTTAAAATAGAATCGGGACAGATCCACTGGATCCGCCCCGACCTAACCATGAAAATCGGTGAAATACGCCGTTACCGTGTTCGTATCCGCTATCGCCAGCCTTTGCAGGACGCCTGGCTCATACAGCGAGCATCGGGCCTCTTTATCATCTTTGACGAGCCCCAGCGCGGCATCACGCCCGGACAATTCGCTGCTTGGTACGCTCCGGACTCCGAAATGCTCGGCTCCGGTGTAATACAATAACTCACTTCACCTGGACTTTGACTGTCTTGCCGTCGACCACAATCATATAAGTACCGGGAGCAACGCTAGCCGACACTGACCCTACGCCCCATGCTACACCTGCGCCAGACAGAGCAACAATCCTGATAATGGAATCCTGATTGGCCGAAACGCTAATCACGCCGTCATAAACGTTGATATCCAAATCAACGGCAGCAAAGCCCTCAACCTTGGTAAGAGTAGCATAATTGAATGTCAACCTTGCATTAAAGACCTCAGACCATCCTGTTCCATTATAGATCTCACTAGTCATTGACTGATAATCTGTGTTTTTATCGCTTCTATATGCCACAAGTAAAGTCATGCGCGTATCAAGTTCCCACTTGGACTGAGTCTGGTTCCAGATTGACTTGGTTTCAGCTTGCTTTTGATACGTATCGGTGCTCTCATATTCTTCTAAAGCCTTGTAATCCTTAACCCATTGCCTGGTTGATTTGTTCCATTTGTAATTGATCATCTCAAACGAATTCTCATTGTACTGACGCTCATATTTTTCTTCTCCTACCCAGCACCATTCATCTTCATCCCACTCATATGAGGCCGACATTTCATAATCGGAGTTGTATTTGTAGCTGTGATCATGTTTGTTCTGGCCGCGCCATGCATCCTTTTCTGCATCCCAAGTATATGTCTCATAATAGTACACATCATCCAATGTGTAATTGACCTCCTTTTCGGATAGAGTCCATTCACCTGTTGTTTCCAAAGGTTCATATGTGATTCTTACAACTTGATTGCCCTCTTCATCATACTCAAATTCCTCCTTTCTTGATGGAGCCCACGTCCACTTGTCATCGTCCCAAAAATATGTGGCCGACATTATCTCTCTTCCGTTACTGTCATAAGCGCTTTCTCTCTTTTCATAATCGCCACGCCAGTCATTCTTATTATAATCCCAACTGTATGTTGCAGAGAGTGTCTCTTTCTTGGAAACCGGATCAAAGTCACTTTCACTCTTATAATTGCCAACCCATCGGGATTCATAGCTATCCCAGTAATAGATTGCATGCATTACTATATTGTCATTAGGTCCATAGGCATACTCTCCCTTGCCCGACCCAATCCAAGCAGCTGTATCGGCATAGTAATCGTAACCCATGCTGTATGATTCCGTATAGATAATCCTTCCCTTAGAATCCCTACGTTCCAAACTCTTGGCCCTTTCTTGCCAACTATCACTATAAGAATCCCATTCCGAATACAGAACATTGACAGAGCCGGATTCATCATCGTATGTAAGTTGTTTTTTTGAACTGGGAACCCATCTCCAGACAGTTTCATAGGTGTCGTAATTAAAAGATGCCTCATAAGCGCTGTCCACATACTCCGTAATACGGTCACCTGTAAAAATGGCCAGACTCTTCTCTACAAGAATAAGATCTTGAGCATTATCATCGAATCTATAAGCATAAACGTCCTGTTCCTGACCCGATGGAGTATAAGTATAGACCTTCTTGCTCACTAAAACCCAGTCTGAATAGTAGCGGTATTCCGAATGTTGGATCTGCCTGCCATTCTGATCATACTCATTTATGAACCTATAACTGCCAACCCATTCACCCGTTGACCAATAATACTCCGAATGAATAGCCTGTTCTCCTGTTGCAGTATATTCGTTCTCTATTTTATCACCATAGTCCCAAGAACTTGTTTCCTGGTTCCAATCATTGTAATTTATTTGGCTCAAAATATTACCGGACTCATTGGTTACCCTCTCTGAATAAGAAGTTGGAATCCATTCAGTATCGTTATTGTCATTAAGCGTACCATTGTAATAGGCATATACTTCTTTACCTGTACCATTACCGGTTTTAACCTCCATTCCTTCTCCTTGCCAAACTTTCTTTTCTGTATTCCACGAATAATATACATACATGGTATCGTTACCATTTTGATCATATCCATGTGTTTCTTTGTATCCGTATGACCAAGTTTCAAGACTGGAATCCCAATCGCTTCGGTATGAACTAAGAATCTGCCTACCATTGTCGTTATATTCACTTTCACGAATTTCCCAACATACCAGTTCGCCGTTTACAGGTTTCCAATACTCCTCTCTTAATATATGCTTATCAATATAACTGTACCATTCGGTATCAATAGTCCTGTATTCGTACTGGCATATCTTACGCTCAGTCAGCACATCATTCCTATATGTGTCAACTGTTATCTCATCGCCATGATCATTATACTCATACTTGTAATCCGTAACACTCCAGTCCTGATTATAGCTGTCCCAATATGATTCCTTTTTGTCCGAAACAAAAAACTTGGGTTTTTCGCTATCCACTACATCCATTACAACATATTCGTACTCAGTCTTGTGTCGGGGTGTCCAACTTGTTGAACCGTCACCAGCTACAGCGAGATCGTAACTGATTTCATATTTTTTTGGTTGCGAGTAGTAATAATAATCCTCTTTTGACAATTTCAGTTCTTCCCAAGTATAATTCATGTATTCCTTTTTATCACCGTAACTGGGCACATAGTTACCGGATCCGTCATCGTAATAATAAATCTCCCAGCTTCCACACTCCAGAGTATCACCCTGATAATCCCATCCTTGCTGTTCATACAAATAAAAATCCCGGGAATTATCGTCATATTCATAGTGTTCGGAATAAAACTTGTTTCCCTTGTTATTGTTCTGAGTTTTATTAATACCCGAAGGTGTCCAATCCTGTTTGCTGCTGTCCCAATTCCAATATTTTTGGATGGTTTGGGACCCAAAACTCTTCTCAGTAGTTACGGATTCGTATTTGTCGCTGCCATACCAAAGGGTATCACTCTCACTATACCACATGTATTCATAGCATTCTATTCCTTCGCTGTTAACGCCTTTGGTATATCTTTGGTCATATACCCAAGTACCGTTGCCGTCCTTATCATAACTCATGTATGACTCTGTTTTGGTAACAAGATTGTCAGGCCTGTACTCATATTCATACTTTCTGCCCGGTTTAAGCACCCATGTCTCTTTACCGGTAATAGGATCCTGTGTATAGTGAGTACTCCACCTGATTACCTCAATTGGACGACCCTGGGAATCAAGAACCGATTCGGTCTTGTCCCATTCCTTATAATTGCCGAATTCATCCAAGCCACAGTTAATGTAGCTAATAAGCTCACCATCGTAATAGACCTCATTACGCAGTTCCAGAAAATGAAATTCACCTGTAATAGGATCAATATAATAGATCGAATCGGCTATAAGGTCATCGGTTTTGACACTTACGTCCTTAATAACGGCATTCTCAGGAATCTTTACCTTATAACCATTATATTCGGACCAGACACCATCCGCATTCCGGATTGTCTGCTCTCTTTTGATACATTTGCCATTGGCATCGTAGGTATATACCACCCCACCTATATTCTGTTTTACACCTGCTTTAGTGTAAATCATATCACCACCTGTGAGTGTCAAATCGCCAAAAGCCTGGAACGGCTGATTCATTTGCTCCAAATAGAACGACATGCCACCGCCTTTAGCTCCGGAACTGGCTGACATAATGCTCTTGACATTATCGTCTGCCCCAGCATTTATTGACCATATGGTCAGAAACGCAACAAGAATGAGTAGATTTTTCTTCATAACGTTATGATTTTAATTAGGTTAGTCCAACAAAAAATAGTCCTCCAATTGGCAAATATATTAAAGTTTTTTAACGCGACATTAAAAAAGGCCCGGAATTTTCCGAGCCTTTTTTAATTCTCAATTCTAAATTCTAAATTCTCAATTTATTATGTGAAATGGTTCAATAAAACCATTTCACATAACAAAAGTCTTGTCTGTGAGGCAGATCCGCATTCTTAGGATACATACGGTAAGCCACGCGGAACGAACCCGGCAGGTCATTCTTAATGTTGCCACGGAAAGTATAAAGGTTACCCTCGCGCTTAACAAGCTCCAGCGGAACAACCTTCATAAGTTTCTCGTTGCCATCGGCATCAAAACCAGCAACCACCATCTCAACGCCAATTGCATCGTCAAGACCCTTCTCGTCAATCACATACTCCATCTGGTAGCTCTTGCCGGTCTCAAACATACCCTGCAGAACAGTTTCGGTCTTGTTTGAGCTTACAACCTCAATCTGATCCCAACGCTGGGCAACAACCTCCTTCCATGCAGCAATCTCCTTTGCCTTGGCAAAATCATTTGCTATCAGGCTCTTGGCACGCTCGCCCATCTTGTTGTAGAACTTGCTGTAATAGTCGTCAAGCTGACGTTTCATTGTATAATGAGGAGCAATCTGGGCAATTGAGTTCTTCATTGTAGCAACCCAACCCTCGGATATGCCCTGAGCATTCTTGTTGTAGTAAAGCGGCAGAATCTCATTCTCAAGGATGCTGTAAATTGTTGCGGCATCCAGCTGATCCTGATAAGCCTGATTGCTGTATGTACGCTTATCGGTCAATGCCCAACCGGCACCCTCGCGATAACCCTCGTACCACCAACCGTCAAGCACTGACAGGTTAACCACACCGTTCATCAAGGCCTTTTCGCCCGATGTACCCGATGCCTCCAGCGGACGTGTAGGAGTATTGAGCCAGATGTCAACGCCCGATACAAGACGGCGAGCCAGATGCATGTCGTAGTTCTCCAGGAATATTATCTTGCCCAGGAACTCCGGACGGCGGCTAATGTCAATAATCTGCTTGATAAGTCCCTGACCTGCACCATCATGCGGGTGAGCCTTACCTGTAAAGAAGAACTGAACAGGATATTCAGGGTTGTTTACTATCTTGGCCAGACGGTCCAGGTCGGTAAACAGCAAGTGTGCACGCTTATATGTTGCAAAACGGCGGCCAAAACCAATTGTCAGAGCGTTGGGGTTAATCTTCTGCATAAGTGACATTACGCGCGAAGGATCACCCTGGTTCTTGAGCCAGCTATCCTTGAACTGCTGACGGATAAACTCAATGAGCTGCTTTTTAAGGTCATTGTGCAAATCCCAAACAACCTTATCGGGCACCTTATATATATCCTCCCACATCTTCTCATTTGACTGGTCAGAGAGGAAATTCTTGTCAAAATACTTGGCATAAAGCTCCTGCCACTCCTTGGCTGCCCAAGTAGGCATGTGAACGCCGTTGGTAACATAACCAACATGGCTCTCCTCGGGATAATAACCCTTCCATATGCCGGCAAACATCTTTTTTGAAACTTCACCGTGCAGCCAGCTTACGCCGTTAACCTCCTGGCAGGTGTTGCATGCAAATGTTGACATGCAGAAACGCTCGCCTGCATCGCCCGGATTGGTGCGGCCCATATCCATCAGCTCACCCCAGCTAATACCCAGCTGCTGAGCGTAACCACCCATATACTTGCCAAACAGGCCCTCGTCAAAGTAATCGTGACCTGCAGGAACAGGAGTATGAACGGTATAGAGTGACGAAGCGCGTACAACCTCCATAGCCTGGTTGAATGTAAGACCCTGCTTTACATACTGGGTCAGACGGTAAAGGTTGCAAAGAGCGGCGTGACCCTCGTTGCAGTGATAGATATCCTTCTTAATGCCCAGAGCCTCAAGGGTAAGCATACCGCCAATACCCAGCAGTATTTCCTGCTTAAGACGGTTCTCCCAGTCACCGCCGTAAAGCTGTGATGTGATGGGACGGTCATAATCACTGTTCATGTCAATATCGGTATCCATAAGGTAAAGGGGCACACGGCCTACATTTACCCTCCAGATAGCGGCATAAACGGTGTAGTTCATATAAGGAACTGCCACAGTCATGGGCTGACCGTTCTTGTCATAAACGCGGTCAAGCGGCAGGGTGTTGAAATCCAGCGGCTCGTAGTTGGCAATCTGCTGACCGTCCATTGACAGAGTCTGTGTAAAGTAACCGTGACGATACAGGAAACCTACGCCAACCATATCAACGTTACTGTCGCTGGCCTCTTTCATATAGTCACCGGCCAGAACGCCCAGACCACCGGAATATATCTTGAGCACGTGAGTCAGACCATACTCCATGCAGAAGTATGCAACCGACGGACGCTTGCTGTCGGGCTTTACGTCTATATATTTGCGGAATTTGTCATAAATGGCATTCATCTTGTCAAGGAACAGCTGATCCTTGGACATAGACTCCAGTTTGTCATATCCCAGACGCTGGAGCATCATGATAGGATTGTGGCGCACCTGTGTCCACATATCGGGGTCAATCTCCTTGAACAGGGCCTTTGCGTCCTCGTTCCATACCCACCAAATGTTGTGTGCCAGTTCATCTAGTTTCTGCAAAGCTTCAGGTACACTTGATTTTACGTAAAAATCACGCCATGACGGCTGATTTGAATTGCTAGCTTTAATCTTCATATTCTGTTTTAAAATAACGTTTCACATTTTGTCCCATGTTTTGTTCAAGGCAACGCTGTAGGCCTCAAGGTAATACTTTATAAAGTGTTTCCAGAGAGCCTTTTCGGCAATCTTGCCAGCTTTCTGACGAATCTCCTCTCGCTGTCGGAAATCCATCTCAACCCATTTCTGAATCTGGTTGCTTATATCGGCCGATGCCTCATTCCAGTTGCTGTCAGTACGGTGAACCACCTTTACTCCATCCTCAAGTTCCGCATCATGCTTAAGTAAAGTGTTCACCCAAAGTCCAAATCCTGCCAGGTCCGATGTAACCGTAGGAACCTTGAAAGCCGCACTCTCAAGCGGAGTGTAACCCCACGGTTCGTAGTATGACGGGTAAACCGCCAGATCCTGACCAATAAGCAGGTCATAGTATGTCTTGTTAAAGATACCGTCATTGCCATCCAGATAGCATGGCACAAACAGCACCTTGATATTATCCTCGGGGGCATTTCGGAATCCCATAGCCTGCAGAGTGCATATTACGCGGTCCTCGCCCATATTGTGCAGCCAATGCGTTGTCAAAGGCATGGGTAGCGGAGTCTTGCCTGCATCCTGCATCATAACGCGGTCCTGCAGGTCACGGCGCGGTTCCATAACCCAGGCCGGCACATTTATAAGTGCCAGGATATGAGCGTTGCCTGTATTGCCGTTGTCGCGCAAATTCCTGAGCGACTCCAGGAACAGGTCAATACCCTTGTTGCGGAACTCATATCGGCCACCTGTAGCCACAATTACGGTTTCATCGGCCCACTCTGTTCCAAACAGTTTGTTTGCAACCCCCAGGATTGTGCGGCGGGCCTCGCAACGCGTTGTGTCAAATTTGGCCGGAGTTGGCAAAAAGCCGTCCTCAAAACCGTTCATGGTAACCACATCGGGGGTCTTGTCCAGCAGTTGCGTGCATTCACGTGCAGTTATATCACTTACGGTCGTAAAGCAGTCAACCTGATGCGCAGTCTGCTTTTCGATTGAGTGCTTGGACTCCATATTCAGCTCACGGGCCATCTGGTCGCCGTTGTAACCTGCAAAGAACTCATACAGAGCCTTGCCGTTTCCGCAAATAGAACGTCCTATCGATGTTGCGTGAGTGGTAAACACAGTCGATATCTGAGGAATAAAATGCTTAAGGAACAGTGCGCCCAGACCGGTCATCCACTCGTGGGCGTGATAAACCACCTTGTCGTTGGGGCCGATGTTAAAGTTGTAGAAACTCTTTACAGCCATTGCAGCGGTGTACGAGAACATTGACGCCTCGTCATAATCGCCGTAAGCATGCATGGAATCCACTCCAAACAGCTCCCAGGCGCGGCCGTAAATGCTGTTCTTTAACGAGAAATTGGACATAAAGTCCACAAGTATCACAATTGGACGCCCCGGAATGTTCCAATATCCGGTACGTACAGGTATGCCATCGGTATCACGTGCGTAATCTTTCCAGATTGCGTACAGTGATTTGTCTTCAATAAAAAGCGGATTGTTTTTGCCCTCCCACAAATCGGGGCCTATGTAAATGAGCGTGGCGTTGCTCTCTTCCTTGAGCGTCTTGGCCTGGGTGGAAAGTACGGTGTAAATACCTCCTATCTTGTTGCAGACCTCCCAGCTCACGGAAAAAATATAATCTGGTTTCCTTTTGGTACTACCCATAATCCTTTTTATCGGTATTTCAGGCTGCAAAGTTACAACAAAAAAAACGTCTTGCGTTTTCTTGCAAGACGTTTTTTTGTAATTAAGGATTGATTACAGCGCAGAGCTCATCAGGAACACGCCGGCCAGAGCTACGATAGCGTAGAGCTCGGGGAATACGGCCAGAATCAGAGTCTTGCTGAATACATCGTGACCCTGTGCAATGCCAGCAATACCGTTGGCGCAAACCTGGCCCTGACGGATAGCCGAGAACAGACCTACAATACCCAGTGCCAGACCGCCACCAAATACCGATGCAGCCTGCAGAGCAGTGATATCGGGAGTCAGGACACCAGCCATATTGGCAAAAATAAAGTAACCTGCAAAACCGTACAGACCCTGTGTACCGGGCAGAGCGGTCAGCACAATAAAGTTACCAAACTTGTCAACCTTCTTTAATGCACCAACTGCTGCATTACCGGCAATTGTTACGCCATATGCGCTACCAATACCTGCAAGGCCGATCATAAGGGCTACGCCCACAAAAGCTAATACTAAACTAGACATACTTGTAATTATTTAATTAATTCTCAATTTTCAATTATCAATTCTCAATTGCCTTGAACGGTTTGTACTCAACGCCACCACCCGTGTAGCCGGCATTCTTAAAGAACTCCACAAACGTAAGTCGCATAGGATGAACTATTGCGCCCAGAATGTTCATGAATATATTAAGAGCGTGACCAATCACAAAAATGAGCACCATCACAATGAATCCAGCAACGGGGTTATCGGGCTTCATGCCTACAGCCATGCTGTTGAACACGTTGGCCAGGATGCCGCCGCTCAGACCCAGAGCAAACAGACGCACATATGAGAGCACATCGCCCAGAAGGCCGGTAGCCATGTTGTAGGTATCCCACAGGCCCAGGCCAATGTTGAGCAGCGGGTTCTTGCCCGGGCTGTTGAACAGGAATATCAGCACCGCAGCGGCAATCAGTATAACCATTACCACAGGATTGCTCATTTCAATGCCTGCCAGGACCGATACGCCCACCGTAATGAGCAGAACCAGCCACCCTATCGTGCTCAGGGCATACTTGAATCCGCACTGGATTGCCAGGTTGAACGCCTTAACACCCATACCGAACAGGATTTGAACCACACCTATGCACAACGATACCGTGAACATTGTGGAGTTATCGGTATAAAGGATTCCCTTCATCTTTTGGATAAACGGAATATCCAGGTCATACATGTTGAATCCAAAGAATGTACCTGACAGCAGGCCGCACAGCATGGTACTTGCGCCAAACAGCACAACCAGCCACTTGCTGAAATTTGGATTGATAAGCTGGAACAGCTTGGTGAATATGGGCAGAGCCACAATCATAAGCAGTCCGTAACCGGTATCACCCAGACACAGGCCAAAAAACAGCATAAAGAACGGAGCAAAGAGCAAAGTCAGGTCCAGTTCCTGATATGTAGGCAACATATACAGCTTGGTAAGCGGCTCAAACAGCTTTGCAAACTTGTTGTTCTTAAGCTGAATAGGTATATCGTCATCGGGCGTGGGGTCCGAAACGTCATAGAACACGCCCTTTATATCCAACGCCTTGCTGGTTTCATCCACCTTATCGGCTGGAATCCACCCCTCAAGCAAGAGCAGATGATTATCGGCCAGTTTCTCGCCAGTAAGCTTTACGCGGCTAAAATCTATACGGTTGTCCAGATCGGCAATGGCTTTTTCAAGTACCGGAATGCCTATACCGGCCAACTGGGTCATCTTGGCGGGGTAACTGTCAATTTGGGCCTGAGTCTCAGCTATCTCCTTTTCTACAGCCGATAATGACATGGAGGGCAACTGAACCTGCTCCGCATCAATATCAACCGGATCATCGGTATGGGTAAGCGTAATAAAATTGACCTTCTGCTTGTCACGCAGAATCTCTACAACGCCGTACTTATCGGTCCATTCATCCTTGAAAGCACGCAGCGGGCAGGTATAGAAACGGATCTTGTAGCCGGCCTTTGCCAGACGCTCTACGCTTTGCGGCTCAAAATCGCCCCAAGGCAGCAGTTGTGCGCGGTCACGGCTCAGTATCTGCATAGTCTGATCCAGCACCACCTTATCGGCCTCCAGAATGTCAAACCTCTCCATCACCTTCGAGGGGCACAAAAGGGACGGTTCTTTTTGTGCCCTTTTTACAAACTCATCAAAGGGTGACCCGGTCTCAAGGGCACAAAAAGAACCGTCCCCTTTGTGCCCCTCAAGAACTTTAAGAGCGCTCTTGTAGCGGGCAAGCAAGTTAATATCCTCCTGAAGGGCCGAATCCTGAACGGTACCCTGCTCCTTGCGGATAACGTGAACAACACCCAGCGCACGCAATTGCTCCAGGAACTGTTCATACTCCTTACTATATATCAGGAAGGAGAGCTTTTTCATCTTTGTAATCATGCCTCTACCTCCTCTTCTTTTTCGGCTTCACGGCGCTCAAGCAGAGACTTAAGAATCTTCTGGCTTGACTTGCTCAGGTTCTCCTCATCCTCCATGAAGCGTTTAATCTTACGTATGGCATCCTCATAACCCGGAATCTGCACCTTCTCGAACAGGTTCACCTTCTGGGTTGTCTTTTTGCGGGCCTTCTCCAGCAATCCCAGCTTGGCTGTGGTAAACTCAACCAGAATAGCGTCGTGGGCAAGACTCTGCAAAATGTTGATGCCGTCATAGTACCATTTGGGCTGACTAAACAGACTGAACTGAGCAACCTCAAAGTCAACCTTGTCAAGCACCGGAATTCTGGTTCCGGCTATCTTGCGCACGGTCAGGTGCACGTCCTTAACCTTGACAAGATTGGGGTTGAACTCGTTCCAAAGCGCGAACATGGAGTCATAACGGCCGATGCCCTCCTCCAGCTCAGCTTCAAGTCTGACCAGGTCATCCTTGCATTTCTTGACCTCCATGCGTAGCGCACTCTCCTTGCTCTTAATGATGGGCAGGGTACGCTTTCGCACTTTCAACTGCTTTTCCAGCTGCTGAAGTGAGGTCTTGTTATATTGGAACTTTATTGCCATTTCTTTATATTTACATTACGGGCTTCGCCCTACTTTAGCTTTGGCTTTGGCTACCATCCGGTGCGTTTCTTTAGGGCCGAAAGGCCAACGCCAACGCCAATGCCAACGCCAAAGCCAACGCCAACGTTATTTAGGCCAGTATTGTTCTACCAGAGCCGCCTTGATGTTAACCTCATCGGGCTTAAAGTACTTGGCAAAGAGGCCCCAGGTAACATCAAGCATCTCGGTGGTATCCAGGTTCACGTCAATTGCCAGCAGCTTCTCGCTGTAGTCATGAGCAAAATCAAGAGCACGCTGATCATAGTCTGTCAGGTCAAAACCGTTCTCAACCTTGGTCTTTGCGTTCGATGCATCCGCATACAGACGCACGGCGGCGTTCATAACCTGCGGATGGTCAGCACGGGTCTTCTTACCGTTAACAAGCTGTTTCAGACGAGACAGTGAACGGAACGGGTCAACAATAACCTTACCTATATCACTGTCACGACGCAGGAACAGCTGACCCTCGGTGATATAACCGGTGTTATCAGGCACAGCGTGGGTAATATCGCCACCGGACAACGTTGTAACAGCGATAATTGTGATTGAACCGCCCGATGGGAACTGCACGGCCTTCTCATAAATCTTAGCCAGGTCCGAATACAAAGAACCAGGCATAGAGTCCTTTGAAGGAATCTGGTCCATACGGTTACTAACGATTGCCAGAGCATCGGCATATGATGTCATATCAGACAGCAGCACAAGCACTTTCTCATCCTTCTGAACGGCAAAATACTCGGCAGCGGTCAGAGCCATATCAGGCACAAGCAGACGTTCTACGGCCGGGTCCTCGGTAGTGTTCATGAAACCTATGATACGGTCCATGGCACCTGCGTTTGAGAACACGTTCTTAAAGTAGAGGTAGTCATCATTGGTCATACCCATACCGCCCAGGATAATCTTGTCAGCCTTGGCACGCATTGCCACGGTTGCCATAACCTGGTTGAACGGCTGGTCCGGATCGGCAAAGAACGGAATCTTCTGACCGGACACAAGAGTATTATTAAGGTCAATACCTGCAATACCGGTAGCAATCAGTTCCGATGGCTGTTTACGACGAACAGGGTTGACCGATGGGCCGCCAATCTCAACCTCAGTGCCCTCAACGGCAGGACCGCCGTCAATAGGATCACCGTAAGCGTTAAAGAATCGGCCG
>CACWIN010000023.1 GCA_902760965.1 uncultured Bacteroidales bacterium
GGTGAACTTTGAGATGAGCCGAAACGGACAACTCTTCATCGTCAGCAACCGCATCTCGTCACTTCCAGACCTTGCAGCTGTGGTCCAGCGTGAGGTGCCCGATGCCCGCGTGGCCATCGGCCATGGACAAATGGATCCTGATGAACTTGAAAAGATCCTTACAGGATTCATAAACTATGACTATGATGTACTGGTGGCTACATCAATCATTGAGAACGGAATAGATATTCCCAATGCCAACACCATAATTGTAAACTCCGCGCAGAACTTTGGTCTGAGTGACCTGCACCAGATGCGAGGCAGAGTGGGGCGCAGCAACCGCAAGGCGTTCTGCTATCTGCTGGCACCACCGCTTTCCGCACTCTCTGACGAGTCACGCCGCCGTTTGCAGGCCATTGAGAGTTTCAGCGACCTGGGCAGCGGAATACAGCTTGCTCTTCAGGACCTTGATATTCGTGGTGCAGGTAACCTGTTGGGTGCCGAGCAGAGCGGATTCATTGCAGACTTGGGCTACGAGACCTATCAGAAGATACTTAAGGAGGCCGTGCGCGAACTTAAGAATGACGAGTTTCAGGATCTGTTTCGCGAGCAGGCTGCAGGGCGGGGCGGTGCTGATACAGGTACAGAATCCGGTGCTGTTGACGCTTCGCGGTTTGTTGATGAGTGCACTGTTGAGACTGACCTTGACCTCTGTTTCCCGGATTCTTTTGTGCCCGATGGCAGCGAGCGCATCCTCTTGTACCGCGAACTTGACAGCATGGAGCGAGAGACCGATATCCAGCGTTTCCGCGACCGCCTGCAGGACCGTTTCGGCCAGATTCCCAAGCAGGCCGACGAGCTTATCCGCCTGGTCACCCTGCGTCGCATGGGCCGCGAGCTGGGCATAGAGAAAATCTACCTCAAGGCCGGCCGCATGAGCCTGTTCTTTGTGGCCAACCCCGACAGTCCCTATTACGAAAGTGAGGCGTTCGGAGCCATACTGGCCTACGCCGCACAGAACCCCATGCTGTGCCGCCTGCGTGAGGAAGGCACCAAACGCAGCCTCCAGGTATCGGACGTAAAGGACATAGACAGCGCCATCGGCATCCTGCGTGCCATCCTCACTCCTGCACTCTAAAAAATACTATTAATAGTTTGTATTTAAACTATTATTGGTATATTTGCGCTGTAATAGTGTGAAATCAAACTATTAATTAATGGATGATATTTATTTCCTGACGGACTTGGATGTAGCCAAGAGGATAGGGGCTAATCTTAAGAGCATGCGGTTAAGGCAGAACATTACTCAGAGTAATCTTGCTGAATCTGCTGGAGTGTCGCTCTCTACATTAAAAAAGATAGAAAGCGGCGACATCTGCTCTTTTGATTCTTTCTTGAGAATGTTGCGCACACTGCGTAAACTCGATGTGCTTCAGCCGTTGGTTGATGAAGAACAACTAACACCTAATGAGTATTGGGAGTTTATAAATAACGCAAAACGGAAAATACGTAAACGCGCTGGGAGAGCCGGCAAATAAAAAAACTAAAGACTATGATTGATGCAGCGAGAGTAAAATTGTTTGGTATGCCTATCGGCACTTTGAGATTGGATCACCGATATGATGTGGTCAGTTTCCAATATGACGATCAGTTTGCAAATACAGGCATTGAACCGGCCCCGCTTATGATGCCGGTAAGAAAAGGAGTTGTTTATTCTTTCGGTAATCTGGAGAGAATCACCTATCAGGGACTTCCCGGTATGATGGCCGATTCTCTACCGGATACGTACGGACGGGCATTGTTTGAAAAGTGGTTGTCTTTAAATGGCAGGACCAGCGGTAATGTTATAGAGTCTTTGTGTTATCTTGGAAACCGATGCATGGGTGCATTGGAGTTTGAACCTGCACTGCTTGATGACAGCAAATCAGATATGTCATTTGAGATAGATTCTCTTGTGGATGTTGCCAGAGAGGCGTTGGCTGAGAAAGAGAGTTTCAGCACCAATCTGAGTAATGACAGGAAATCAGCAATTGCAGAGATTCTCAGGTTGGGAACATCGGCTGGAGGTCAGAGAGCCAAAGCGGTCATTGCATACAATAAAGAGACGGGTGAGGTCAGATCCGGTCAGATTATGGCCCCAGATGGCTTTGACTATTACCTTATTAAACTTGACGGGGTATCGGCAACTGCCGGATTCAAGGAGACTGGAAATTATGGGCGTCTGGAATGTTCATTCTATAAATTGACTCAGAAGTGTGGAATAGATATGACAGAATGCTCAATTCTGGAGGAAAACGGCCGCGCTCATTTCATGACAAAACGTTTTGACCGATTGGACGGAAATAAACTCCATATGCAGACGCTATGCGGAATTGCTCACTTTGATTACCGCATTCACAGGGCGTATTCATATGAGCAGGCATTCGGTGTCATGAGGATGCTCAAACTCTCATATCAGGAAATGAGTCAGTTGTTCAGACGTATGGTCTTCAATGTAGTGTTCAGAAATCAGGATGACCATACTAAGAACATCTCCTTCCTGATGGATGACAATGGTAATTGGAGATTGTCTCCGGCATACGATATGGGTTATTCATATAATCCTGCAGGTGGCTGGACATCAACACATCAGATGTCAATCAACAACAAATTTGATGACATAACACGTAAAGATTTGTTGGCTTGTGCATCGGCCAATGGCATCAAGGATGCATCGGAAATAATCGATGAGGTTTGCGATGCAATATCCCTATGGCCTGATATCGCCCGTGATTGTGGAGTACCGCAGCAGATGATTGATGGTATTACACCAAACTTTGTTCATTTATAGAAAAAGACAATCCAATTAGAGTAGAACGGTCCAAGATCAATGGACCGTTTTATTCTAGTTTTACAAAACTATGATTCAGTAGCCTCCATTGATAGCAACCCCCAGATTCAGGGACCATACATCTCCAAGGTTCTTCTTGTAATTATGGTACATACCGTATACCGAGATCCTCAATCCTCTAAATGATATCCCATTGTTATCCTGATCTCTCCAGATAATCCAGTCGGTATCCAGACCAAAGAGAAACCCTTGGTTCCCGGGAAGTTTACTTTCTATATTGTTGCCGTATTTCTGTTTCTTATCTGTATATTGAGTGAGGGAACCTAATGAAGTTCCTATAACGGGTGTAAATCTGACGTATTCATTTGAAAATAGAGTATATCCTGTTTTAAACCTTATTCCGGCTTCATTGACGGTCTCACCTTTAGTCCAATCATAGTTGTAGTCATAATCATGATAGAAATCTGACTGCTTTAGTTCGCCATACCCCAATATATATAACTCTCCTTCAAATTTGAAACCATGGTATCCCACCTCAAATCCGAATGTCATTCCGTTAGCTGGTTTCAGAAATTCTGAGCCGTTCCCTATAATGCTGTTGTTGAGATATCCCATGTGTGCTCCCATTTCCAGTTTAGTCTTTTTGATGGGAGTATATCCGAATTCCTGCGGGGTATATTCTCTGGGATTTTCTATGAGTTCCCTTTTAATTTTGGACTCATAGTCCGATATTACCGTCGTGTCTTTACCTTGATTGCTTTCACGGTTAAATGACTGTTTTCTCTCTTCAAATATACGTTGATAGTATTCCTTAATATCGCCTTTAGTCGTATCCTGACTGCTGTTATAGGCTCTTACGGCTTCTCTGGCCGATAACTCCGCAATGTCAAACAGGACTTTATTGTATCTCAGATCCCAATCATCGGCCTTGGCAGGATCATAATAACTCCTGCCGGGAATCATGGATACAGTCAGATCCTTATACGAATAATTTGTATTCCGATATTTGAACAACCCTAATTTTTCACTTTCTTGTATTTTTATCGTGCTGTTAGAACCTGTTTCATCGGCACTAACCGGAATGAAATTGTCCCATGACAGGTTTGGGGCTTCGCTCCATTCTATAATTCCTTGAAATACCAACCTATACAATGGGGAGAGGGTTATGGAGTCCGTTGTATGTAGAGGTATTTTCATGGAGAATTGGTAGTGAGGCCATACGGAATCAATCTCTGCAAGGGTATATACCTGAACCTCCGTCTGTGAATAGGCAGTGCTGAATGTTAGCAATAGACCTACCATTAAGGAGAATAAGAGATTTGACGTTTTCATATATATATAGGAAACGATAGACGTATATATATCCGATATACAAATCTGTTTCAGGTTAAATCCGAATTATTTCAAGAACAATCTCATATGCATTAAATAGGTCAGAACATACGCCACGGACTCATTCCTTCCGGGAATAACACATTGAAACCTAATGAAATACTTATGTTGGCAGACCAGATAGTTTCACCTCCAATGTTTGTATATGACACATTAGGTCTTAATCTGAGATAATACTCGTATGATGGAGAACTGGCGTGCAAGTCACGGAATAGAATATAGTCTGCATTTACTCCTGCGTCCAGAGAAAAACCATTTGCTTTATTTTTGTCTTGGCCGTCATCGTTTATTTGATGTATGGAACTTAAACCTATGCCTGCATACGGAACAATCTTAATGTATTGTCCGTGGTATGCATGGTATCCGATATTGATACCGCAATTAAGTAGTCTGGCCGTCTGATCGTTCCAATCATATCGGTTATCTTTATTAAAACAGGATTCAAAGACATTGAATGTGCCTGTTCTGGTGCAAAACTCAATATCAACTTTTCTGAATCCGAAAAGCATCCCCAGGTCTATTCCATTCACAGAATTAATTTTGCTTCTGGATCCTCCAATTGGATTCGAACTTAAATATCCCACATGTAAGCCGAATGATGTCGGATAATCTGTTAACGGAATGGTGGGCTTGCTTGGAGGAAGCATCCGGAGTTCCCTTATAAGGTCCTGAGCAAAACGGGAGATGGCGGCAGTGTCTTCTTGATAGTTTGTTTCCAAGGCAAACTCCTTGAATCGCTGTGTTGCCTCATCCATGGCGTGCTCTATTGTATTATCCCTGAACTCACTGTCATAGTTCTTGTTATACTCCCTCTGTCTCAACCTGACATTCAGTTCGCATATGTCAAACTGGATGTTGTTTGTAATCAGATCCCATTTGCTGACTTTATCAGGGTCATACCACGATGAAGTGGGGTTCATGTATGCCTCAAACTGGGTATACTCAAACCTGGTATTTCCGATAATTGCGGTCTTTGTTTCGGTCTCAATACCCAGTTTGATATATGTGGGTCTCAAAGTGTCGGTCTTTATATGCAGGACCTGGAAATCATCCCATGTCACGCGTTGTTCGCTCCATTTCCTGGGGCTGATGAGTTTGGGCAGACCTGCGTATGCGTGTGTCGTAGTGAATGTAATGACAACCAAAAGCAGCAACCTTGCTATATGGGAAATGCTCGTTTTCATGATGTTTATTTGTGAAAATTGCTCTTAAGATTGATACCTAACACCAATGATACACCTATGTTTAGGGACCATACATCTCCAATGACATCATTCTTTTCATGTACACCATGAATCTTGAATCTCAGGATGTTTGAATTGATGGCGTCTATATGTGTCGTCCAGTCTGTTTCCAGACCGAATATCCAGCAGGGTGATGAGGTGATAGAACTGCTCTTTTTTACGTCATCCTCATCTTTCCAGTCTTGTGAATAATAAGAAGAACTTATTCCGATGACGGGATGAACGGTTATGTAATTATTGGAGTAGAGCGCGTATCCTATCGTCAAGAAAGGATTTATCTTCATCGTTTTCCTTTTTTCCACCCAGTCATAATCCTGCTTTATATCATGGTACAGCCCTGATTTGAGTGTCCGACTCCATAGAAAACCGACACCTGCGTCTATTTTGAAATTCCGGTAACTCCAACCTAATCCAATTGAGAGACCGTTGAACGGTTCAAAAATATCGGCTCCGGTCCCTATTATCCTGTCGTTGTTGTAACCTATGAAAGTGGTAAGGTCGCTGCGGTCGCAACGATAAGATGAAAGGTCCGGGAATGATTCCTGGCGCTGATTCCTGGCAAGTTCTTTTTCAACCTCTTTCTCATAAGCCGTGATCACTGTCGTATCCTTACCATATTCACTCTCAAGTTCAAAGGCATTGATCCTTGCATCTAAAAGCTCCTGGAAAGGACCTTCATCCTCTTTTCCTCCAAGTTGAGGGTGCCCTAATACCTCTCTTGCTGACAACTCTGCAATATCAAACAACAAATTATAGTATCTGAGTTCCCAGGCTGTCGCGAATTCAGGGTCGTAGAAGCTCTTATTTGGATTGACGGCTACTTGATATTCATACCAATAATAATATGAGTTCCTGATCTTCTGGTCATGGTATTCCGGACACAGATATATTGAAATGTTGCTACTTGTCTTGCCTTCCAGCCCGTGTTGAGGTGTGAAATCATCCCATGTCAGATCCTTGGATTCATTCCACATTACTAAGGGCCTTTGAGATACAAGTTTATATGATGATAAATTCGTCTTGGAGCTTTCATCGGAAGTATTCTGGCAGAATGCGGAATTTGTAAATAGAAAGAGCCCAGACGCCACTAGAGATAGGAGAGAACCGGTTTTCATTATTAGGGTTAGTTCAATTATTTGCACAAACTTACGCAAAACAATTGAATTAGTCTTTTGTTTTTTATATGTTTGTAGAAAAGTAGTATTATTAACCTTAAGCATCCGCAGGCCTACTTTGAAGTCCACAAGGAGAACTACTGATCCTAAGCGAGCTGAGGGGCACAAAGGGGACGGTTCTTTTTGTGCCCCTCTCTACAACACCTCCTAGGGCAATAATTAGGGGCACAAAAAGAACCGTCCCCTTTGTGCCCCTGTGCGCCCGGATAATCACGTCAGAAAATAATGATAGGTATATAATAAAAGCCCGTGTTATAGGTCTTGCAATCAAAATGAAATGCCACACCAAAATTGATAGACCAAATGTTTTTTCTAGCGCCGCTATAACGATCCAAAGCACCATACAGTCTGAATCTCAGACTAGTGTTAAGTACTTCATCCGGACGAATTGTTCGCTTAAACATCCAGTCTGCATTAATGCCGGCCTGAAGAGCTATACCATCAATGTTGCTTAAATAATATGTGTCTTTTTTGGAGTTGAGGGAGTTAGTCTTTTGCCTATGGCTAGAGTAACCTACGCCAGCATAAGGAATAAATCTGAAATACTGATTGGTATTTAAGGTATGACCAACATTCACATAGAAACGCATAATATCGGTATGCTTTCCAAGCTCCCAGTCGTAATTGTATTTGGAATCCCAATAGTATTTATCGACTTTCAAATTGGTAAACTGCATAGAAAAACCAAAATCAAAATACCAGTTATTCCGACCAAAAAAGTCAAAACCGACACTCATGCCATCGGACGGTTTTAGATTGTCCGAAGCCTCTCCCATAAACATTCCCCGGTCGTATGAGACATAAAAGCCAAACGTATCGTCAACGTGTTCGGCCATGCTCAAATCCGGTTCTTTCCTGGGGTTTCTGTCAAGTTCTCCAGTGATTGATTCCTCATATTTCCTGACAACCAATGAATCTCTGCCCCCGTCACTTTCTTTTATGAATTGATCAACCTGAGTCTTAGCTTTTTCCTCGTATTTTTCCTTTATCTTTTGGAAATTCTGGGTAGTTTCACCTAAGCTCAAGTTCTGGATATATCGGGAGTGCAGTTCCATAATATCAAAAACAACCTGATCCGCTCTAAGGTTCCACTCCGTTGCCTTTTGGGGATCGTACCACGTTTTATCCTTATTAAGGTAACAATCAAACGAATAGTATACAAACTTGTAGTTGCCAATCTTGTTTTTCCGGGTTGTAGATTTGTATATAAAATCAGTTATGGAACTATAGTTTGCTCTTTCACCAAACTCAGCAACCTGATAATCAGCCCAAGTTAGAGGTCCAGTAATCCAGGATTTAAGGTTGCTATCCCTATTTTTGCCCGATAAAGATAGATTACCTACAACTAAAAATGACAGGTATAATACAAAGAATATCCTACGTATGTCAGTTTTAGAATTCATTCGCGTTCTATAATTTATCAGTAGTTTTCCTTGTGGACTTCAAAGTAGGCCTGCGGATGCTGGCAGACGGGGCATATCTGCGGAGCCTTGGTGCCCACTACTATGTGACCGCAGTTACGGCATTCCCAAACCTTTACTTCCGATTTCTCAAATACCTTTGCGGTCTCAACGTTCTTGAGCAGGGCGCGGTAACGCTCCTCGTGAGTCTTCTCAATGGCGGCAACCATGCGGAAACGTGCAGCCAGAACTGGGAATCCTTCCTGCTCGGCAGTCTTGGCAAAGCCCTCGTACATATCGGTCCACTCATAGTTCTCACCATCGGCGGCAGCACCAAGATTCTGAGCGGTATCGCCTATGCCCTCCAGCTCCTTGAACCAAAGTTTGGCGTGCTCCTTTTCATTGTTTGCTGTCTCCTCAAATATTGCAGCTATCTGCTCAAAACCCTCTTTCTTGGCTTTTGATGCAAAATAGGTGTACTTGTTACGTGCCATTGACTCTCCGGCAAATGCTGCCTCCAGATTCTTCTCGGTCTGGGTTCCTGCGTACTTGTTACTCATAATCGTATTGTTTATAAGGTTAATAATTCTCTTCCCGACAAATATACTAAAAAAGTAGTGCAATAGGAGCGCTCAGGGGCACAAAGGGGACGGTTCTTTTTGTGCCCCTCTCTACAATACCTTCTAGCGCCATAAATAGGGGCACAAAAAGAACCGTCCCCTTTGTGCCCCTGTTGTGCCCCTATTGTGCGATGATTGTGCCGTCGGGGGATTGGTAAATGAAGTAGGCGCGGATTTCGGGATGGCGGGCCAGGAGGGCCTGGGCACTGTCAAGCCCCATTACCATCATTGAGGTGGCCAGGGCGTCGGCGGTAGCGCAGTCCGATGCAAACACCGTGGCGGACAGCAGGCTGTGGCTCACAGGCGTGCAGGTGTGCGGGTCAATGGTGTGGGCATATTTGCGCCCATCCTTCACGTAAAAATTGCGGTAGTTGCCCGATGTGGCCATTGCAATGTCTGTAACCGGAATTACAGTCTGCAGCTCATTGTTTACGGAGAGTGAGTCATCAACCGGTTTGCTGATGCCTATATTCCAGAGCTTACCTTTAGGATTCTGGCCGCTCACCACAATTTCGCCGCCAACCTCGACCATAAAGTCACAGATTCCCTTGGAGCGCAACATGTCCGCAACCATATCGGTCCCGAATCCCTTGGCAATGGCGCTGCAGTCCAGCATTATACGCGGATCGTCCTTGGTTATCAGGCCGTCATGCTCATGAATCTTCCAGTATCCCGTAATCTCCAACAGGCTGTCAATGGTGCTCTGACTTATATTCTCGGAATGCTTGAAACCGAACCCCCATGCGTTCACTGCGGGAGCCACGGTTATATCAAAAGCGCCATTGGTCATACGTGAAATCTCCATTGCGCGGCGAAAAACCTTTAGGAACATGGTATCGGTCACCTGAATGCTCTCCGAACTGTTCACGGCCGATATGGTTGACTCCGGATTGAACATGGAAAGAGCGCTGTCAACCAGAGCCAGAGTGTAATCAATATCAGGCTGCAGGTCAGCGTTGTATAGATATGTAATGTTGTAGCGTGTACCAAATACCAGTCCCTGGGCGGTGCGGTATTCCGGCTTGCCCTGTTTGCTTTCGGACAGGATGATGACTGTTCCTATGGCAAGGAAAGCCAAAAACAAATAGTGCCACTTTTTCATATCACGCTGTGAGATGTTCAATCAGAATCTTTATGCCTATGCCAATCAGTATTATACCGCCAATAATCTCCACCGGAAAGTTTATGCGCTTGCCTGCGTATGCGCCAATCACGAATCCAGCCACAGAGAACAGGAACGAGCCGATGGCAATGATGGTTACCGGCAGCAGTATGCTTGCAAAAGTGTTGTAACCCGAGCATCCGAATGACAATCCAACGGCCAGAGCGTCAATGCTGGTGGCAATAGCCATTGTTATAGTGGTTGAGAACTTTGAAGGATCAAAAGATTTTTCCTCCTCATCACTCTTTAGTCCGCTCAGAATCATCCTGCCTCCAAGGAATGCCAACAACCCGAAAGCAATCCAGTGATCCCAACGTTCCAGCGCATTGCTGAAAGAGCTTATGCCTAACCAGCCAATCATGGGCATAAGGCCCTGGAACAGTCCGAACATAAAGGCTGTAACAAGCATGGTGCGCATAACAAGCCTGCGTTGGATGAGTCCGCTGGTAATGGACACCGTAAAGCAGTCCATTGCAAGCGCCACGGACAGGAGTATAAGATCAAGAACAGTCATGGATTACTTAATCTCTTTTTCAATCTTGTAGTCGTTGCGGTTCTGGGAACTGCGGCTCACCAGTTCGGCCAGGAATCCAACCAGGAACATGAGCGTACCCATTATCATACCGGTCAATGCAATGTAAAAATAGGGGTTGTCAGTAATCAGGTTGCCATGAATGCCATGAGCCAGGCAGACCAGTTTGTTTATGCCGATTATAATAATGGCAATAAAGCAGATTACAAACATAACCGAGCCCCAAAGACCAAAAAAGTGCATGGGCTGCTTGCCAAAGCGGTTCAGGAACCAGAGTGACATAAGGTCCAGATAGCCGTTTACAAAACGGTCCAGGCCAAATTTGGTGGTGCCGTACTTGCGTGCCTGATGATGAACCACCTTCTCGCCAATCTTGCCGAATCCGGCGTTCTTGGCCAGAAAGGGAATGTAACGGTGCATCTCGCCGTAAACCTCTATGTTCTTTACAACCTCACGGCGATATGCCTTAAGGCCGCAGTTCATGTCGTGCAGCTTAAGACCTGTAACCTTGCGTGCGGTCCAGTTGTATATCTTTGATGGGATATTCTTGCTAAGAGTACCGTCATAGCGTTTCTTTTTCCAGCCCGATACCAGGTCAAATCCGTCCTCGCGGATCATGCGAACCATCTCAGGCACCTCCTCGGGGCTGTCCTGAAGGTCGGCATCCATGGTCACCACAATATCGCCCTGGGCCATATCGAAACCGCAGAACAGGGCAGGGGATTTGCCGTAATTGCGGCGGAACTTTATGCCCTTTACTATGTCGGGGTTATCGGCCTTAAGCCCTTCAATTATCTTCCAGGAGTCATCGGTGCTGCCGTCATCAACAAATATAACCTCGTAGCTGAATTTGTTCTGTGACATTACACGGTCTATCCATGCAAAGAGTTCCGGAATGGACTCTGCCTCATTCAAGAGCGGTACAATAATTGAAATATCCATAATTATTTGCTTCTAAGCCTTTTAGCTGTAAACAATGCTATGATTAGTGACAGTATGTTACCCCAAAACAGGGATGACTGTATCAATTGTTTTGTTACGCCCGATGCCGGTAGCGAGCAGAACCATGTAATTGACTGGCGCATAAGGTCCATGACACTCTTCATCTGCTCAATCTGGGCGGGGTCGGTAAGTTTTGCTATTTCCTGGTCCGATGATTGCATAAGCAGCTCCATACGTGCCATTATGCCGGCAGCAAGTGCTCCGTGGTCAATGAACCTTAGGTAAAGGTATACCATCATGCAAGACAGAACCGTTGCAAACAGGAACATCAGGATTGATATCATCCATGAAATGGGGAAGGGAAAGAAAGGTTTGCAGTTCTGGTCGCGGTAACGTTTTACCAGTATGAACGCTACAACCGGGATGCATAGAAAAAGCGGCATGGCAATAAATGAAAAGGCAGAGTATTTGACGCTCAAAGCAGTTGCTATGTAGGCCAGTAATATGTATCCGCCAAGATATGTTCCAAGCGTCATTGCCACTTGGAAAAGAGGTATCCTTATTGCTTTAGGCAGCCCTTGTTCATCCATCTTCATAAGAATAATGTGCAAATTTAATGATTTCTTTTTGATTAAGGGTTGCTGTTTGGAATAAAAGCAGTACCTTTGCAATGGGTAAGTCCTACACGGCCAGCTCCCTTCTAACCCTCCAGGGCTTGACGGCAGCAAAGGTACGTCGGTTGTAGCGGCGCGATGCAGTCAGCTTACCCATCCTATACAAAAAGGTCGCCATGTGGCGGCCTTTTTTGTTTTAGAAATTAAAGCCGACTGAGGCATAGACGCTGAAGCCCGGATAAAAATTGCTCCATTGGGCGGCAATCTTGAGCGGGCCTACTATAGTCTGGCGTGAATACTCAGCGCCATAAGCGTAAATGGGGTCAAAAGCAAACAAATCATGTACACTGTTTCCGTCTTTGAACACACCGGCACGCACAGTCAGATAATTCTTCCCGTAAAAACGATAACGCATATCTATTTGGGCTGTAGTACTCAATGGCCAGCAATAGCGGAATCCAGAGGGGAATCCAAAGAACGGCATCTGGTTCTCAACATACCTTTCAGCTAAAAAGCCACCCGATGAAGGGATATGCTTGGGATTAATATAAACCGTATTATCGTCAGAATACCACCCCATATAGATGCTTGGCAGAAAGGTGAGACGTTTTCCATATGACAATGCCGCTTCAAGGCTGGCATATGCTACTCCGTATGGCGTAACAGAACCAAAGTCATCGGCATATTTACCAAGCAGGTGATATATCTCCTGGTCAAGTTCTGACAGTCCTGAGTTGTAATATCCTTTAAAGACATATCGGCCTTTTATGGAACCACGGATGCCACGCTGCGGGAAATAACAGTCATCAAAGGTGCTGAACCTGAAAGCGGCAAAGGTTGAGAGCCAGTAACTCTTCCAATCCCATCTGTCGCGGAATTCAAATTCATTCAGATAACGTTCATACGGATTCATCTCAGCTGTGAGTCCTATCCTGAAAGATCCGTATGTCATTCTGGAATCCTCAAGATATACGTCATATTTTGTGGAAAAGAGTTTTTCATTGGTATCAAACATGTATCCCATTGATGTGTTGATAAGCTTGGCATGAGCCGATATCCCTATGGAGGGGAGTCCTATCTTGGGCTTGAGCGATCCTTCCAATGTCAGCGACGGGTCAATGCCCAGTACAAGGTTGACAGCCAGGCGCGGACCTGACAGCTGGCGTGTCCCAAGCCCTAAGTATAATGCCGCTTCAACAGCCTCATCGGTATCGGCTCTTAAACCAAGGGCAAAATCGTTTATCTGACCTTTCTGGCAGTCAAATACCAAGGTATATGGTTCGGCTTTACCTTCCAGATGGTATGTGACCGATTCAAATGCGTTGGTGCCGTAAATGCTGTGCAGCATCTTCTCCACAATGGTTTTGTCATACAGGCTGTCTTCAGGGTAGGCGCTTTTGTGCAGGATATTCTCCTTTTCGTCCTGGCGGATTCCGGTAAAAAGCACCTGGCTCACCCGTACTTTCTGTTGCGCCAGGTTCACTGAAGGTGCCGGATGTGATACCTTAGGCTCTCCCTTGCCTGATACCTTAGAGGCAATGCTTTCAAAGAACTCCCTGTGCTGCAATGCATTATGATAGCCTTGGTCAATTATGTCATCAACGCTTTTGTCATCAAATGAAAGCATGGTATAACCAGGCAGTTCATGATGTACGTTAAGGTCAACCATTTCCATTGCAGGACCCATTGCGGTCGATGCCAGCAGGACTATTGTCTGCATCAGGAAAGATGCCGGTGAGTTCAGTTCGTTCAGCTTACGGTGTATGGTCATGTCCGAGCCGATGATTATGTCGGCGCCCATCTCACGGGCCAGATCAACCGGGAAGTTGTTGCGCATGCCGCCGTCAAGCAGAACAGCCCCTTCGTCACGCACGGCCCTGAAATAGAAAGGAATGGCCATCGTGGAGCGCAATGCTGTCGTTATATTGCCGCTTGTCCAGTATTTAGGCGTCAGGGTATAAAGGTCGGTAGCTACGCATGCAAACGGTATAGGCAGGTCGGCAAAACTTATGCTGTCCTGGTAACCTACGCTCACAGAACTGAGCAGGTTACGGACGTTAAGACCGTACAGAACACCGTCGGGCAATCCCAGTCCCATTCTTGAAATTGACTCATGAAGCATATCGGTTGAACTCAGACCGGCTTCCTCGGCCATTATCTCTGCCACACGTTCCAGTTCCTGGCGCTGTGCCAGGTCTTTGTTTTTGTAATGGAAGGGAATGCGGATCAGGTAGTGTTCCTGAAATGTCTTCATCTTGTATGATACATATTCATCGGGCACATTGTCCGACATCATCACGGGCCAGTTTATGTCACGTACCAGTGAATCCAGCTGGTCATGCCTGTATCCCAATGCATACAGGCCGCCCAACAGGCCACCCATGCTGGTGCCGGTTACCACATCAACAGGGATACCCAACTCTTCAATGTACTTGATCACTCCCAGATGTGCCATTCCACGAGCACCGCCGCCGGCCAGGACCAGACCTACTGTAGGGCGGTATTGACGTATTGAATCCATCCTTGCACGGACCTTGGCAAATGCCACAGAGTCAGCTTTAGGGTTGGCGCTGGGAATAATCTGTGCCTGAACAACACCCGATAAACACAATGCTATTGATAATACGACGCAACGTAAAGTCTTCATTTGTTATCCTATTTCGTAGCAAAGATAGTGTTTGTGAGTTTATCAGGCAATTCTTATTTTCGGCGGAGCAGGTTGCGCAGGCGGGTCAGGAGCTTGGGCTTTACGGTCTTGACGTGACGGTTTATCTTGTCTTCGGCCATATCCTTGAACGGTATCAGAATGCCGGAGTCATAAATGTCGCCAAACTCATCGTTGATGCCGGTTCCAAAGTATTGCATGTAAGGTGACATGTTCATGTATGAGTTTACCAGCGGCGGTATGCTTACTCCATATTCCGATACGAACGCCTTAAGGATGCGGTAATCCTCCTTGAAAGTACTTCCTTTAAGCAGCTTGGCATATTTTAAAGGTCTTCTTATTCTGGCTGGCTTTACCAGTTTGACCCGGCGGAACCGTGCCGCGCCGAACCATTTGTTCAAAAAAACTTGAATCATTTCACGGGCAGGGGTGGGGTACTGGCGATAAATGGTCATCTTGCCAAAGAAATATTTCATGCGTCCCTTGTACATGACCATGAGCGCTCCCAAACCGTCAAACAGGTTGTCAAGTGCAAATATGCTCTTGGCTCCGCCTTTGGAGCTTTGATAATCTATGGTTACGAATGAACGCCCCAGCTCTATAGTGTGTTCCAGATAGTTCTTGATGAAACTCTTGGAGAACCTGAACATGTGTGACGAGGTAAGAATGGGCTGACCATGCTTGTCATAGACAATATCATCACAAAGCACATATCTGTATCCGCCAATGATACGCTCTGCATCAGGGTCCCACAGAACCAGTTGCTTGTATCCGTATGCGGCATCGGTATCAAACTTGTCAATATCCAGTTCGCGGCCGGTTCCTCCGCCTCCGGCGCGGAAAGCCTCCTCACGCAGACGCCCTATTTCACGGATTACATCAGGAGCATTGTTGTTGTCTACCACATAAATCTCATTGCCTCCATGGTTGGTGGTACGCAGGAACTTGTCCTTGGTTAGCTGTGACTTAAGTATCTCTTTGTCAATGGGTTCTATTATCTTTTTCATAAGGCGTATGTTGCTTTCTTAATCTGTTCAACTAGCTGGTTTATATCATGGCCGCGGTCAAAAGAGTTCCATGGAATAGGCTTGCCTATCACTATCCTGTATGTCTTGCCCTGTGATCGGTACAGTTCATCGGGCAGGAATACCATGCCCAGCGGAAACTTGAGCTTAAGTATCTGCTGGATGCGTCCCATGCGGTAAAAACGGCGGGAGTTGGTGCCGTAAAAATGTATGGGCACAATGTCACGATGGGTCTCAATACTTTTAATAAGGAACGTCTTGCTCCATTTGCGGTCACTTATCACACCATGGTAGCGGCGTGACACTTGACCTGCCGGGAAATCCAATATGTGGGTGGAGCTGCTGTATGCATTGTCAATTCCCTGTTTAAGCTGGCGGCTCTGCATTCCTATCTTGTTTACCGGAACAATCATTGGCTTTAGGCCATCTATATTTGTCAGGAAATCATTGCCAAGCAGCATTACATCTTTTTTTTGCCCGATGACCGATAGCAGAGCCAGGCCATCGGCCCCTCCAAGCGGGTGATTGGAAACAAAGGTATATGGACCTCCGTCGGGGATGCTGCCCTCAATCTCTAGGGTAATGCCAAGATATTCCAATCCCTTGCTGCAGAATTCCACACCTGTATATCCCTGTTCAAGGAACCGGTTCAGGAAATCTTCATGGAAAAGGCGTCTTAAATAACACAGCAGCAATCGTGGTACCTTGCCGTTGCGGGAGCGTTTCTCCAACATCTGTTTTACATCCAGTTTCATTGTTGTCCGGTGTTTACCGTCGCTAAGTTAAGAAATGTACGGAGCAGTTCCAAGTTAGAATATTTTTAAGGTGAATTTATCTGTTGAAAGCCTAATGCTTGGAATATCTTTCTGTCAGGATGGATAGAATATGGTCTTTTTAGAATTATTTTAAAATGGTGCTTTTTTACAAATTCATTTGGTACTTTTACAGCCCGATACTAACAACTACATGATATGGATAAATCAAGAAAAGCTTTGGTGAACGACGAATGGATCGTGGTCGTTCTGGGTTTCATTGTGCTGGCTCTGTCAGTGCTGTTCCCAAATGTGATGAACAGTTTCAAGATTCCGGGTATCCTGGCTGCACAGTCAGCTAATGCGTTAGGATCGCTTCAGGGTTGGCTGGGCGCAGTTTACATCTTTGTATTTGTGCTGGCTCTGCTATATCTTGCGCAGGCATTGACCGGCAAACCGTTCAAGGGCATATTCCTGTCGTTCCTGGTGATATGCCTGCTGACAGTGGTTTCACTGGCGCTTGCCACAATCCCGTTCTGCAAGAAATACGGTCTTGAGGCTGTGCTGTTTGCCGTGATACTGGGCCTTATAATAAGCAACTGCTTCAAGGTGCCCGATTGGCTCAAACCCGCAATCCAGAGTGAGTTCTATATAAAGATAGGTATAGTATGCCTGGGTGCCACTGTTCTCTATCAGGAGGTGCTCAAGAGTGGTGCATACGGTCTGGCTCAGGCCCTGATCGTGGTGCTCTGTGTATGGTATTTTGGATTCTGGGTTTCACGTAAGGTGTTCAAGGTGGATGATGAGATGGCTACCATGCTGGCCAGCTCAGTAAGTATCTGCGGTGTAAGCGCCGCAATCGCAACCTGCGGAACCATCAAGGGTGACCAGAAGAAACTCTCATACGTGATATCACTCGTAATGGTGGTTGCAATCCCCATGCTTTACATCATGCCGCTGCTCTGCAACTGGCTGCTGCCGCTCTTCTTCCCCGCCAATGAGCTGGCACAGGCTCAGGTGGCAGGTGCCTGGATAGGCGGTACCATCGATACCACCGCCGCCGTTGCCGCATCGGGCGGAATCCTGGGTGATGAGGCCGGTAACACTGCCGTCATCGTAAAGGCCTCCCAGAACGTGCTTATTGGCGTTGCAGCATTCCTGATTTCACTCTACTGGTCACTGCGCGGTACCAAGGGCGTTGAGAAGACATCGGGTAAGGTAATCTGGGAACGTTTCCCCAAGTTCGTTGTAGGTATGGTTGTGGCTTCAATCGTGTTCAGCCTGTTCTTTGCCGGCAAGAGCGCCGACGGCGTTGCCTATAAGAGCCTGGCCAAGAACTTCCAGAACATATTCTTCTCCATAGCATTTGTCTGCATAGGCCTGGAGACCAATTTCAAGCAGATATTCGCAAAGGAGAACAACCAGTCACTCAAGGCATTCCTTACAGCCCAGGGATTCAATATTCTGTTCACACTGCTTGTGGCAGGCATCCTTTTCGGTGTAATCAAGAACTGATAAGATATTACATAATATGGGGCAAGGCATCCTTTTGGGGTGCCTTGTTTTTTTGTGCCTGCCAGAGGAGTAAAATGATTCTGTTTTTGACGGATACATGAGGGCATAAACAACAATACATTCTATGCGAATCCTTATTACCTTGGTGTTTTTTCTCTAATTCTGTTCTGCGTTGGAATGAGACTCTGTTTTGCCGACCTTTGCGGCGAATAACAAAGAAAACGATATGAAGAAACAGACTATTGCCATTGACACCAAATCTGTCCGTTCCGATGTTTACGGATCACTGTCAGTACCGTTGTATACCAATGTGTCATTTGAGTTTGATGATGCAAGCCTCATGGCCGATGTCTTTACCGGCCGTGTAAAGGCTCCTGATTATGCACGTGTGGAGAATCCTACCGTAACCAATCTGGAGTATAGGGTGCAGAAATTATCGGGAGCCGCTCATGTGACGGCTTTCAATTCAGGTATGGCTGCCATAAGCAATATCCTGTTTGCAGTTACGGCCCAGGGTAGGAAAATCATCACTTCACGTCATCTGTTTGGCAATACTCTCTCGCTGATAACCGGAACACTTAAGCGTTTTGGCGTAGAATCGGCATTGTGTGACCTTACCAATATTGAAGAGGTAGAGGCCGCGGCCGATGATGACTCCTGTTGTATATACCTAGAGATAATGACAAACCCACAACTGGAGGTGGCAGACCTGAAAGCTCTCTCACAGATAGCTCACAAGAGGGGAATACCTCTTATTGCAGACTCAACCGTGATACCGTTTACCGAGACATCGCTCAAGGATCTTGGAGTGGATGTGGAGGTGCTGTCAAGTACCAAATATCTGTCAGGTGGCGGTACCTCACTGGGTGGTCTTGTGCTGGATTACGGCACGTTCCCCCAGATTAATGAACGTATTAAGGGTGACCTGCTGTTCAATGTCGGTGCCTATATGAACCCTTATTCGGCCTACCAGCAGACCCTGGGACTGGAGACTCTCGATGTCCGATACAAACGTCAGGCGGCCAATGCTCTTTATATAGCACGGGAGTTGCGTAATATTAAAGGTATAGAACGAGTAACATATACGGGTCTTGAGGATAATCCTTTCTATGAACTGGCCCGCAAGCAGTTCGGTCCAACATCGGGAGCCATGATTGCAATTGACCTGGCTTCCAAGGAGGCCTGTTTCAAATTCATCAACAATCTGAAACTGGTGCACAGGGCCACAAACCTGTTTGATAACCGCACACTGGCCATTCATCCGGCATCAACCATATTCGGACTGTTCCCGGAGCGTCAGCTTGAGCAGATGGATGTACGCCAGACAACGATACGCCTTTCAATCGGTCTTGAGGATCCCGATGATATACTGGACGATATACGTCAGGCAGAGGCTAAAAGAAGATTATTCTACCAGAACTGCACAATTGGGGATATATTAGCAGAAACATTCTACGGAAGTAGTAAAAGTAATAGGTTGTTTTCTCTTCTTTTGATTTTTGTTGGAATATGTCACTATAAGAGCGACCTTTGCAGTGCAAATAAGAACAAGAACCACATTAAGGTATTACAGAGATGAAATACGATTTTGATAAAATCATAGACCGCAAGGGGACAGGCGCTCTTAAGTACGATGCACTTAAGGAGCGTTATGGTCGCGATGACCTCCTGCCGCTTTGGGTGGCCGATCTGGATTTTGAGACTCCGGATTTCATCACTGATGCCATCCGCAAGCGCCTGGATCACTCACTATTCGGTTACACCATTACTCCCGCAGAACTTTGGGATACCATTGCCAAATGGATCTATGAACACCATGAATGGAAGGTTCGCACTGAGTGGCTTACCTTCATACCCGGAGTAATGAAAGGAGTGGGTGCCGTGATAAACACATTCGTAAAGGAGGATGAGAAAGTTATCATTCTGCCGCCCGTATACCATCCCTTCCGCCTTACCCCGCTGGGTAATGAGCGTGAGGTTGTGTACAGTCCTTTAAAGAGGGTGGGTGACAGCTATGAGATTGACTTTGACAATCTGGCCCGTGTGGCCGATGACAAGTGCCGCCTGCTCATACTGAGCAACCCCCACAACCCAGCAGGCATCACCTGGAGCAGGGAAACATTGACGCGTCTTGCAGATTTCTGCCATGAAAGGAACATCATCGTAATAAGCGATGAGATACACTCTGACCTTGCACTCTTTGGGAACCGCCACATCCCGTTTGCATCAGTAAGTGACAAGGCTGCAGAGATAAGCATAACATTCGGAGCACCTTCCAAGACATTCAACACTGCCGGTATCGTGAATTCATACGCGATAGTACAAAATGACACACTGCGCCGCAGATTCTTTAAATGGCTGGATGCAAATGAGTTGAGTGAACCCCATCTGTTCGCTCCCATTGCAATCATTGCAGCATTCACCAAGGGTGAGGAGTGGCGCCGCCAGCTTATCAGTTACATAGAGGGTAACATCCTATTTCTGGAGGATTACCTGAGCCGTAACATTCCGCAGATAAAGCCTATCAGGCCGCAGGCCACGTTCCTGGTATGGCTGGATTGCAGCGGGCTGGGACTTGACCATGAAAGACTTGTAGACCTTTTCGTAAACAAAGCCCATCTGGCTCTCAATGACGGCGAGATGTTTGGACTGGGAGGCGAGGGATTCATGCGACTCAACACAGGTACCCCCAGAGCCATTCTTGCCAAGGCTCTCGAGCAGCTTAAGGAAGCTGTCTGTACATTGCACTAATTCAACATTTTACCATCTGTTTTTTAATTTTTGAACGGGCAAAACAAAGCCTGTTCCAGGGAGTAACTATACTTATGAACAAGAAACTGCTTACATATTTACTGTTTCTGGCAACAACAAACGTAGCCTTTTCCAATTCCACCGTTAACGGCCGTGTAATTGATGCTGTCACTGGAGAGCCGCTCATAGGCGCACATGTGGTACTCAAGGATGCCCATGACGTAGGCGCCGCCACAGACCTGGAGGGTAATTTCAGCCTTACCATATCGGCCAAACTGCCTCAGACCCTTGTAGTGGAGTATCTGGGATACAGCCAGCAGGAGGTTTCGGTTAAGGATGATTCCAAACCTATTGATATAAAGCTGTCGGAGGATACGGAGCTACTTTCGGAGGTGGTTGTGGTAGGATATGGCACGCAGAGTCGTACCAAACTGACCGGAAGCGTCACTACCGTCAAGGCCGATATCATTGAAAACAGCAAGCAACCTACTCTTGATGTGGCACTCAGTGGTCAGGTTGCAGGTCTGTCAGTAACAGCCAGCAGCGGTCAGCCAGGTGCCGAAAGTCAAATACGTATACGCGGAGGAAACTCGGTGAACGCATCAAACGAACCTTTGTATGTTGTGGACGGATTCATTTATTTTAAGGACGCTGCAAATAACAGCACAGGATTAGGAGCCATAGAGAGCAGCCTGAACCCTCTGGCCACCATCAACCCCAGTGATATTGAGAGCATCGAGGTGCTTAAGGACGTATCGGCCACTGCAATTTACGGTTCACGCGGAGCCAACGGCGTAATTCTGATTACCACAAAGAAAGGCAAGCAGGGACAGGAAAAAGCCACCATCAACTATGGTTACAGCTTAGGAGTGAGCCGTATCAGCAAGAAACTGGATCTGCTTAGTGCATCACAGTGGGCTCAGTTGCAGAAAGACTATTTTGCCAACAAGGGCGGATATTCCGATTCCCAGATTGCAGCACTTGGACGCGGAACAGATTGGCAGGATGCGGTTCTGCGTGATGCACAGCAGCAGTCACACGAACTTAGCATAAACGGCGGTACTCAAAAAAGCCGTTACGCTTTCTCGGCCAACGTAACAAATCAGGACGGTATACTGCTGAACACCGGTTTTGAGCGTTACAACTTTCACACAAATACAGAGTGGGAACTCAAGAAAGAGCTAAAGTTCGGTGTAAACGTAACCTACGGCCGTTCCAAGCAGAGAGGCCTTACCACAACCGAGGAGAAGGCGTTCAATTCATCACCTTTCTCGGACGGAATAACCAGCAGCTTTGTCTATGCCCTGCTCATGCCCCCGGTTATCCCGGTATATGATGAGAACGGTGATTATAATTTCATAAATCCGTATGAGTATGCATATTTTGCCATTGGTGACCATTCATCAAATCCCGTTTATGACCTTGAGGAGAGTGTGGCCGACAACATAAACAACTACCTGTTGAGCAATGTCTGGACAAGTTACAAACTGGGCGAATTTACTTTTAAGGCATCGGTTGGACTTAACAGCGAGAAACTCACACAGAACTATTTTTCGGGAGCATACACATCGCTTGGACTTGCCACGCAGGGCATTGGCGGAACAGGTAACCGTGAGACCGATGTATGGCAGCAGGAGTACACAGTCAGCTACAGCAATTACATAACGGCAAACCAGTTTGTAGATGCATTGGCAGGCTTTACCCGCCAGACACAGACTTCGACCTACTCATCGATACGTACCAACCATTTTACCAACGAGGCGCTCAAACAGTATAATCTGGGTGACGGTTCTGAGATATACACTCCTCAGACAGGTATCAGCGAGTCTGAACTGAATTCATTGCTGGCTCGTGTAAACTATTCACTGTATGATAGATATAACGTTACCGCCACCTTCCGTGCCGATAACAGCAGCCGTTTCTCAAAAGGTCACCGTTGGGGATATTTCCCGTCACTGGGACTGTCATGGAACGTTGATCAGGAGAGAATCCTAAGCAGAGTGGATGCCATCAATTCCCTAAAGGTTCGTCTTAGTGCCGGTCTGGTAGGAAACCAGGAGATAAGTGACTACGCATTCAATACATCATATTCTACCGGTTCATACGGTGGCAGCAGCAGTTATTCCAAGAGCAATACAGCCAACAGTAACCTTAAATGGGAGACAACCGCCAGCTACAACCTGGGTTTTGACCTTAGCCTTTGGGATGACCGTCTGAGTGTTGTGGCCGATGTATACTACAAGAAAACAAGTGACCTTTTGCTCATCGTTCCAGTGGGATTCTCATCGGGAGTATCCACTCAGTTGCAGAATGTGGGTAACATAGAGAATAAAGGATTTGAGATTTCGGTGAGCGGAACTCTTTATAAAAGCAGGCACAGCACCTGGAACGTATCGGCCAATATAGCTTATAACAGGAACTTTATAACCGATATGGGTAAGACCGATAACGTGATCCAGGGTAGCGACAAGCAGCAGATACTGCGCCGAGGTGAGTCTCTGGGCTCGTTCTACGGACTCAAGTTTGTTGGAATAGTACAGCAGGGCGAGGATGTAAGCCAGCTGCCTACCGTAAACGGACAGGTACCGCAACCGGGTGATATCAAGTATGAGGATACCGACCATAACGGACGCATAGACGGTAATGACCGCCAGATACTTGGCAGCATCCAGCCTAAGTTCATATACGGTTTCTCCACACAGTTTACATGGAGGGGATTTGATGTGTCGGCATCATTTGCCGGAAGCTATGGCAACAAGGTCTATAATGCGCTGGGCCGTCGTCTGGAACTGACAGGTGACTCTTACAATACGCTCACAACGGTGCTGGATTCATGGACACCCCAGAATGGAGGCAACACCCTGCCTCTGGCAACCAATGCGCGTCCTGTCTCATTGATTGATGACCGCTACGTTCAGGATGCGTCGTATCTCAAGTTGCGCAACATTACAGTGGGTTACAAGTTGCCCCTGCCCAAAGAGTATAATTTAGGCATCCGCATATATGCAACCGGCCAGAATCTGCTTACCATAACTAATTACAAGGGCTATGACCCGGAGGTGAGCAGCGGTACGGATTCCGGGGCATATCCATCGGCACGCACAATATTGTTAGGAACAAATATTTCATTTTAATAAACCTGTAAATAAAGAGAAAAGCTATGAAAAAGAAGAACATTGCTAATCATTCCAATTATGGAAAAGTGAACGTTATTTTGAGTGCTGCTTTGTCAGCAATACTATCAATCGGTCTGGTATCATGCACAAAAGATGACGATGACAGTATAAACAATCTTGTTACCGATGAGAATGTAGTGGTCGATGACGCCAGCGCCCTGTCGCTCGTAAACGGTGTATACAGCCATTGGCAGCCCCTTTCATCATCATTCTCATTCATAATTGAGCTCAACTCAAACAAACTTATCTCATTTGAGGGTGCCGAGGAAAAGGAGGGTCCGCTTAACAGCCGTTTTGAGCAGCAGCCCAACACATGGTATCAGGTTAAGGTATTTAACCATCTGTTCCTTGGCGTAGTACAGGCCAACGAGGCTATTACAGCCATTAACAAAGCCTATAACGAGGGAAAGGTTTCCCAGGAGGGATACAACGCAGCTGTAGGAAAGGCCAAGTTCCTGCGTGCGCTGGCATACCTCAAGCTAGCTCAGCTGTGGGGTGAGGTACCGGTAGTTACCGAGACCGGTGGCAGCACTACCGAGCGTCAGGACCTGAACACCGTATTCACTCAGGTAGTAAATGATTTCCTTGCAGCCGAATCCCTGCTTAAGGATTACAACGGCGATCCACGTGTCCCTTCAAAGCAGGCCGCCCAGGGACTGTTGGCACGTACCTATCTGGTTTGGGGTGACAATCCTCTTACTGCCGAACAGGTTGAGGCTATTGCCAACACCCAGACCGACCCTGAGTTCACCTTCAACACAAGCCGTCTGGAAAAAGCAGTTGAATATGCTGACCGTGTAATCAATAGCGGCAAACTGGCCCTTGACCCGGAATTCAAACTCTGGGGACGTGAATATGAGAGCAACAAACGCGGCACCAACGAGCATCTGTTTACCATAGCTCATGACGGCGACAAGATTGATGCACAGGGCAACCACCAGACCCACTGCTCATGGACATTCCCCTTCCAGAACGGCGAGAACGGCAAGCAGTACAAGCAGAATCACACCGAGGTTGCCGATGATGACCTTTATGATGACTGGTTTGCAGAGCAGCCTAATGACAAGCGTCTGGCAGCAACCTATTTCACAGAGATTGTAAACCCCGAGGATAACCAGGTATATCACTACTATTCACCTGTTTATACTCCTATCAATGGAAAGGGCGTTGACCAGAGCTATGATGATGCCGAGAACCTGGAAATCAAGAAGAACTCAGTTGACCGTATTGAGATCCGTTACGCCGAGGTCCTGCTTATCAAAGCTGAGGCTCTGGTACAGTTGGGACGCAGCGCAGATGCTGTTGAGCCATTCAACCAGCTCCGTACTCGTGCAGGTATTGAGGGTGTAAGCGCCGACGAACTTACCCTTGATGTAATAAAACGCGAATGGGACTATGAGTTTACATACGAGCAGTTCTCAGTGCTCAACTCATACCGTTGGAAGAACCTGATATCATCTGTACAGGAGGTCTCTCATTATAAGCACTTTGCCGATGACTGGAAGGATAAGCAGACCTATACCAGCGATCAGGAGGCATACTTTACAAAGGTTCACAACCACCTTAAGGCAAAGTACAACAACGTTCGCGGCAAGCACTATCGCCAGCCCATCCCGACCGGTCTTAGCGGCGAGGACCTTGGCATTGCTCAGAACCCGGGATATTAATTTACGATTATGAAGAAAGTATTAAGCTATATATTGTTGGGAGCTTCACTGATAGTGTCAGTGAGCTCCTGCAACTCAAATGATGATTTGGGTACTCAGGAGATAGTGATTCCAGGTGTAACCATTGACGGTGATATAGACTGCTGCTCGGCAGAGGAGGCACTGCAGGTGTATAATTTCCTGCAGACTGTAAAGATCATCCCTGAACTCTCAACAGTGGTTGACGGCAAATACAATGTGTTTGCATATTCCAAGACCGGAAAGTTCCATGTAGGTTATAATGACATATACTTTGTGGCAACCAAAAAGAAGAATGGAAACTACATCAAGAACTATGAGATTTCGGGCTTCACGCCTCACATGCTGATGGTCAAGATGAACATGAAACACAGCACTCCGGTTGGTGCGGGTGCCGAGAGTTTTGACAACAACTATCTGGCTGTAAAACGCGGATGGATATCATTCGTGATGAGCAGTAGCGAGAACGGTTCATGGACCTTAGCTTACAACTATTCCGTATTGGGCTCAAAAGGTACAACTGATGAGAAAGACATTACCGTTGACGCTCTGCCTGATGGTCAGCAGTGGCTCAAGTCATTCAAGGTAGGTAATGATACATACTATCTGACATTGGTCAATCCTACAGACTATAAGACCGGCAAGAACAGCATACAGGCATATGTTTCCAAGAAGAGTACACCGGCTACCACACCGTATGCCCTTGCATCTGAACAGTTTGTTATTGAGATAGATCCGCGTATGCCCGATATGGGTAACCATACATCACCTGGCAACCAGTCGCTCCTGCTTCAGGATGACGGCAGTTATCTGGGCAATGTAAACCTGACCATGACCGGCCGATGGCGCATACACCTTACCGTCAAGGATATAAATGGCAACGTTGTTGCCGGCGGTGATGATCTGAGCGACGGATACAGCTCGCTCTACTGGGATGTGACAATTTGATGTTTAGTATTTAGTTTTGTTTTTTTTAGATGCTGATAACTGCTTTATTGACAACAGTATTGGTGACCGATACGGTGACCCTCGACAAGGTGAACAACCTTGACGAGGTTCTCATCGTGTCAAATGAGGGAGGAAAGAGGACACGTTCCGTCAAGGGGCAGGTAGCCAGCATTGATGAACATCTGGGTGAACTGCGTAGGGTAAACCTCGTCCGACGGGGTTCCTACGCATGGGAACCCGTTGTCAACAATATGCAGACTGAGAGGCTCTCCACTACCATTGACGGAATGAAGATATTTTATGCATGTACTGACAAGATGGATCCTGTAACATCGTATGTTGAGAGCGGTAACCTGCAGAGTATCAGCCTGAACTCAGGACTTGACGGAAATCCTCAGGCAACCGGAAACATTGGCGGCAGTCTGGACCTTAAACTTCGCAAGGTGGGTTTTGACTCAGACCCAAGTCATTTCAATGTCTCGGCCGGACATGAGTGGAACGGACACCTGCAGGTATATGGTGCCGATGCCGCATTCAGTGGTAGCCGCGCTTACCTTAATACAGGCCTGTTTTGGCGTGATGCCGATAACTACCGCACGGGTGGAGGAGAGGTTCTCAACTACTCGCAGTTCAGTAAGGTGAACGCGTTTGCCAATGCGGGACTGCGTCTTTCCGGCAGTGATATTCTTGAATCAACACTGATATTTGACCGCGCTACAAATGTGGGTTACCCGGCCCTGAACATGGATGTGTCAAAGGCACAGGGGTTCATATCATCGGTCTCGTATAAACACCGGTTCAGAGGTGCCGGATGGGAGACCAAGGTTTACTACAACCATATAATCCATATCATGGATGATACTACTCGTCCCGATGTGGCCATCCATATGGATATGCCCGGCGACAGCCGGACTACCGGTCTGTACAGCCTGTTTACCACATCTTTGGGTGGAGAATCACGGGCACAGCATGATCTGGCAGTGAATTATGACCTCTATTACAACCGTCTGTTTGCCGATATGACCATGTATCCCGGTGGTGCAGCCCCCATGTATATGGTTACCTGGCCCGATGTGGGTACATTCAATACCGGTCTGGCAGTAACTGATAACGTGAGTATTGATGACAGGCAGTCCCTGCGTCTGTCCGGTAAACTGGCATGGCAGCAGCAACGGCTTAACAACGAGGAGGGTTATCATGGCCAGAAAGTGTTCTTTCCGCTCATGACAGACTACTACCACCAGACCACCGGCCGCATAGCCGCGAACTATCAATTTTCATTTTTCAATTCTCAATTCTCAATTGGAACAGGTTGGGGCAGCCGCGCCCCCACAGTAACCGAGGCCTACGGCTATTACCTTAACAATACCTTTGACCAGTATGACTACATAGGCAACCCACACCTTAAGAACGAGTCCGCCTTTGAACTGAACGCTAATTCTCAATTTTCAATTCTCAATTTTCAATTTGGATTTGATGCCAACGTGTTCCTGTTCAAAGACTACATCATAGGCCGCCTGGACGACCGTCTGTCGGCCATGACCGTAGGTGCAGAGGGTGTCAAGGTTTACCGTAACCTGGATCATGCCACCATATCTAATCTGTCACTTACGGCAGATTGGCAGCTCACGGAGAGGCTTGCCTGGAGCGGTAAGGTTAGCTACAGCCTGGGACGTGATGATGAGGACAATCCGCTGCCTTTGATATCACCTGTGTCATGGCGCACGGAACTGGAGTACAGTTACCGTCATCTCCAGACCAGAGTGGAGGTCAAGGGCAATGCTGACCAGACTGATTATGCCGCCCGTTATGGCGAGACTAAGACTCCCGCCTGGAATATTGTTAATCTCTCTGCAGCCTATCAATTTTCAATTTCCAATTTTCAATTCATAATTCGTGCCGGTGTAGAGAACCTGTTTGACAAGAACTATTCATCTTATTCAGATTGGAACAACATTCCCCAAAAGGGACGCAATATATACTTGAATTTGACATTTGAACTGTAATAACACAGATATGAAAAGAACATTGATTTGGATAGGTGCACTTGTGATTGGTGCCGTATTGGGACTGCTTGGTATTGAATGGCTGGATAGGTCCATGGAGTATGTGGCTCAGGTATATACACGTCTGTTCCAACTGTTGGCTGTGCCCACTATTGTCCTTGCCGTAATAACCACCTTTGCCACATTCGGATCCAATGGATCCGGAAAGGTTTTCGGACGCACCATAACCTATACACTGCTTACTACTGTTGCAGCCGCAGCAGTAGGAGCAGTACTCTATATTCTGATCTCACCGGGAAACCTTCCTGATTCTGTTGTCAGTGACAATTCTCAATTTTCAATTCTCAATTATCAATTATCGTACTCTGATCATGTTGTCAGTATAATTCCCAACAACATAGTCAGGCCGTTCCTTGAGGGTAACGTATTGTCACTTTTGCTGCTCTCTTTTGCAGTAGGTATAGGGCTGTCCAAACTTCCTGATTCTGAGAACAAAGCCGTAGTCGTGAAAGGACTGCTGGGATTGCAGGACCTGCTGTTCCTGCTTATCCGCGGATTGATCTGGACTCTGCCTCTGGGTATTGTTGCATTTTCGGCTCAACTTTCAGCGCAGATATCGGCTGGTGTTATTGCTGATTCTATAGGTAAGTATGTTCTGGTGGTATTGGGCGGCAATGTGATACAGTTCTTTGTTATACTGCCCCTGTTCCTTCTGGCTCGCGGCCTTAATCCTATTCATGTGCTGGGACGCATGACTCCCGCCGTGCTGATGGCTCTGTTTACCAAAAGCAGTGCCGCTACACTGCCCGTTACAATGGAATCGGCCGAGAACCGTTTGGGAGTACGCAAGGAGATTTCACGTTTTGTGCTGCCTATTTGCACTACCATCAACATGAACGGTTGCGCTGCATTCATTCTGGTTACATCGCTGTTCGTGATGCAGAACGGCGGGACTCAGCTTACGCTTGGTACTATTCTGTTGTGGATACTGATATCGGTGGTATCGGCCATAGGTAATGCAGGCGTGCCAATGGGATGCTTCTTCCTTACGCTTTCGCTTATGTCAGGGGTGGGCGCTCCAGTGGCTGTACTAGGCATAATCCTGCCTATCTATACTATAATCGATATGGTTGAGACGGCCGAGAATGTGTGGTCAGATTCCTGCGTCTGCGCTATGACGGACCATGACTTAAAGGCGTATGCCGAGTGACGCGATGGTGTACCAGTCCAGGACGTTAACCTTGTTGTTCTCGTGACCGTAATTAAAGTGTGTAAATATGCCGTTAACGCTTACAAAGTAACGCTTCCAACAGTATGCTACACCAACACGGAAATCCAGGTTGAAAGCCCAACGGGTGCGGCTGCTCTCTTCTTTGACCTGCCACATGTCTATGTCATTGTCCCAGTTTACAGACTCGTTGTTAAAACGCATGGGCTTGTGCGTCTTTCCGTTTTGCCACCTGCGGTTCTCCTTGTCCCATGTTCCGTAGTCCTCAACGCTCTGTTCCGTCTCATTGCCCAGGAAATCATAATTGCTGTCATACAGAGAGCGGATAATATTGTCCGATATGCTTAAGTTTGCCATACCCATGGCGTTTACGGTCCAGCCGCGGGCAGGAACCCAGTTGTAGCCATAACCAAGTCCAACGCTAATCTTGCCAAGGGATATTGAACCCACCGAATCCGTCATGGCAAGAATGACACCCGCGTTGCGGCTGCTTGTATTGAGCTCCACTTGGGATGCGTATGCTGTGACACCCAACAGGAACGATCCGGCCGATCTGCGTTGTATTACTACTTGATTGTATGCAGCGCCCTGTGAGTAACGCTTGCCGTTAAATACATAGTAACCGTTTAGGAATAAGGATCTTATGTTGATGGGATTACGGAATGTGTAATCATCTTCTTCAACTTGGGTTGAATCACCATAGCTCATTTCCGTCTTAAGGTGGAGTTTATCAATCTGCATGTCCCTGAACCTGAAGTTTATGCCGAACTTGGCTGCGGTGGCACTCAGAGCAATATTGATTCCCGGTTTTTTTCCTGGTTTAAAGAAATAGGCGGCTCCTATTCCCCGGTAGCCTACCCAGACACCGATTGATTTGTTTATCTCAGAATCAAAATTCATGGTCATATCCATGTTGCATTTATAACCTTCAAGCAGCCATGTGTTTGTTGAATTGAGATCTATCTTGTTCTCATCCATCTTGCCGCGAAGAATGACGCGCCAGGGGCTTTCGGGTACATCAATATAGAGGGGGTCATATTTGGTAAAGGCCTTTGTGTCAAGTTTGTTCCCAAGCGCCTTGATTATGTTGGGCTTAATGCTGTCAGTCTGTGCCATGCTTCCCGATGCGGAAAGCATACATAGTACTATGGCTGTCAGTATCTTAAAACCATTCATTGTTTTACGGATAATCTGTTCAAGTTGTAAAGTTACAATGAAAAGGTGATAGTTTATGTTTTTTTTATAAGTTTGTAAGTAATATGAATGACAGATAATATGGATTTGATTAAAAGATTTTTGAGTTATACCGCTGTCGATACGCAGTCCGATGAAAACTCCCAGACCGTCCCCAGCACCTCTAAACAGTTGAATCTGGCACGCCAGCTTAAGGCTGAGCTGGAGAGCATGGGGCTAGAAGAGGTTTATATGGATGATATGGGATACGTCTATGCATCGCTTCCCGCCAACACAGACAAGAAGATTCCTACCATAGGTTTTATTTCACACATGGACACCAGTCCCTCCATGAGCGGCAAGGATGTAAAACCGCGCATTGTTGAGAAATATGACGGTGGGGACATTGTGCTCAACAAAGAGCAGAACATTGTTTTGTCGCCAAGCCTTTTCCCCGAACTGCTTGCACACAAGGGCGAGGACCTGATTGTGACCGATGGCACCACGCTTCTTGGGGCCGATGACAAAGCAGGTATTGCCGAGATAATCACTGCCATAGAGTATCTGCAGCAGCATCCTGAGATAAAGCACGGCAAGGTGCGTGTGGGCTTTAATCCCGATGAAGAGATTGGCATGGGTGCCGCTCATTTTGACGTGGAGCGTTTTGGCTGCGAGTATGGCTATACCGTCGATGGCGGTGAGGTAGGAGAGATGGAGTATGAGAACTTCAATGCCGCCAAGGCCGTGTTCAGGATTCAGGGTCTTGAGGTACATCCGGGCTATGCAAAGGGCAAGATGGTCAATGCATCACTGCTGGCATCGGAACTTATTCAAATGTTTCCTGCCGATGAGACTCCTGGTACTACCCAGGGGTATGAGGGCTTTTATCATATAGTTGGACTGTCCGGTGAGGTTGACCATGCATCGGTCACATTTATCATACGTGACCATGACCGCGCCAAATTTGAGGCCCGTAAGGAGTTTGCCCGGAGTGTGGCTGCAAAGATGAATGCCAAATACGGCCAGGGAACCGTTGTGGCCGAGGTCAGTGACCAGTACTACAATATGAAGGAGCAGATTGACAAGGTTCCGCACGTGATTGATATAGCCTGTGAGGCAATGAAAATGGCTGGCGTCACTCCTGTCAAGGTACCAATCCGTGGCGGCACGGACGGTGCCCAACTCTCATTCAAGGGTCTGCCTTGTCCCAACCTGTTTGCCGGTGGCATGAACTTTCACGGGCGCTACGAGTGGGTTCCCATTCAGAGCATGGAAAAAGCAATGATGACGATTGTTCACATCATCGGGTTGGTTGCCCGATAGAGTCACTCGTCAAAATCAAATTCTTCGTCAGGGAGTTCAAAGGGAGCGTCGGACAGGAAGTCCTCCATGTCGCGGCGGTCCTTTTTTGTTGGGCGGCCCAGGCCGGCGGCGCGCTTTACGAATCCGCCAATGCGGTTCATTTCAAGTATTTCATACTGCTCCTTGGGGGTGATGTTCTCCATCATCTCAGGGACCAGTTTGGCTCCAACGCGGTTCTCAATGGCCTGAAGCACTTTGAAGCTATAGGTTACGGGGGCTTTGCGGACCGATACGGTATCGCCCTCCTTTACGGTCTTGGAGGGCTTGCACTGTACGCCGTTTATCTGGATGCGGCCCTTCTTGCAGGCATCGGCAGCAATGGTGCGTGTCTTAAAGATACGCACTGACCACAACCACTTGTCAATCCGAGCTTCCATAAGCCAACAGCCAATAGCTAATAGCCAATAGCTAATAGCCAAAGTTATTTGTTATTAAACTTGCACATCGTATCGTCAATGCCGGCCAGACAAAAGTTCCTGACCGCCTCAACAGCCACAGGAATGCGCTCGTCAAGTATCTTGCGCTCATCCTCATTGAAAGGATCCAGCACGAACTTTATCTGAGCGCCCATGGGGAAATCATTGCCGATGCCAAACCTCAGGCGGCTGAACTGCTCGGAGCAGAGTACCTGGATTATGTTGCCTATGCCGTTGTGACCTCCGCCACTGCCTTGCTTACGGAGACGAATCTTGCCAAGGGGCAGCGCCAGGTCATCGGCCACAACCAGAAGGTTCTCCGGCTGGATGTTCTCCTTGTTCATCCAGTAGCGCACGGCATTGCCGCTCAGGTTCATAAAGGTTGTGGGTTTTAGGAGCACAAGCTCGCGGTTCTTTATGCGCATGTTGGCCACAAAACCGTATCGCTTGTCCTCAAAAACAGCATTGGATGCCTTTGCTAGGGCATCCAATACCATAAATCCTATGTTGTGGCGGGTATCTTGGTATTCGTCGCCCGGGTTACCCAAACCCACAATCAGATACTTCATTCCTTATATTATTCTGCGGCGGGAGCCTCAGCAGGTGCCTCTTCTGTAGCCTCAGCAGCGGCAGCTGAACGTGTTGACAATACTGTGCAGATCACAGCGTCCTTGGGGCTTACAAACTCAATGCCGTCAACCTTAAGGTCGCCAACCTTGAATGACTTACCTATGGTAAGAGGTGTAACATCAATCTCAATCTTCTCAGGTATTGCAGTGTAAAGAGCCTTAGCCTTAACGCGGCGCAGGATCTGCTCCAGCTTACCACCAGCCTTGACACCGGCTGCCAGACCGTTCAGCTTAACGGGAACAGCCATAACGATGGGCTTCTCAGGAGTAACCTGATAAAAATCTATGTGAAGAATGTTGTCCTTTACGGGGTGGAACTGGATCTCACGCATAACTGCCAGAACGGTGTTGCCGTCAATGGTCAGGTTAACTGAGAAAATATCGGGTGAATAAACCAGGTTGCGAACCTCTTCGAATGTTACGCTGAAAGCCTTGGCTACAGGAAGACCTTTCTCGTTACGCTCTACACCGTACAGGTTGCAGGGGATAAGGTTCTGCTTACGGAGTGCCTTGGCACCTTTTTTACCGAACTCGTTGCGGGCTGTGCCCTTTACGTCAATTGATTTCATTTTAAAACGTGTTACTCTAAATTGTTTATACTCAATTCACCATCACACAAAACACCACCTTTTGGGGTGGGCTTTACGTAAAAGCGCGGCAAAGGTACAAAAAATTTGAGAATTGAGAATTGAAAATTGAAAATTAATCAAAACTCTATCTTGAATTCGTCCGATGTAGAATCCTCTGGGGCGGGGGCTTCGGGCGCGGTGGAGGCATCGGCATTGGCTTTTTCGGCCTCGTGAATGAACTTGATGGTCTTGGTCAGGCCGTCAATAAAGTTACCAAAATCCTCCCTGTAAAGGAATATCTTATGCTTTTCAAAACTCACTTTGGCGTCTTCGCCTTCACCAGTCGTGATCTTTTTGCTTTCAGTGATGGAGAGATACATCTCATCCTTGCGTGTCTTGCGCACATCCATGTAATAAATTCGCTTTCCGGCCTTGATGGCATGCGAGAATATTACATCCTTTTCTATCTCGTCGGCAGTCTTCCTTCTTAAATCCTCCATAACCTCTTAATATTTTGTACAAATATGATAAATAGATTCAAAGTATGCAAGAAATAGTGAACAAATCAGTGCGATTTCTATCTTTTATGAGGAAAAAAGTAGTACTTTTGCAGACCGGATTAACGGTTTTGACACAATGATCAACAGAGTTCTCATCAGACTGAAAGTAGTTCAGGTAATATACGCATATTACCAGAATGGCGGGCAGAGCATAAGCTCGGCAGAGCGTGAACTGGCCCAGAGCCTTGACAGTGCCTATTCCCTTTACAAAACCCTTCTTTACATTCCAATCGCGCTGGTTAACCATGCACGTAAATCGGTTGCAAAACAGAAACGCATGGGTGCATCCCATATTCCTGCAAAAGAGGAGCGCCTGGCTGCAAATCTTTTTGTGGCGCAGTTGGAAACAAATTCGGAACTGTTGCAGTTCGTTGAAAGCAATGACCTTGCGTGGCTTGTTGAATCGGACTGGATCAAGGATACATATGCACAGATACTGGAGTCCGATGTAATGGAGGAGTACTGGCAGGAGGAACGTTTTGATTTTGAGTCCGATAGGGAACTGTGCCGAAAGCTCTACAAGGCTTATGCCCAGGAGAACGATGAGCTTGATTCATTGCTTGAGGAGCAGAATCTGTATTGGAACGGCGATAAGGAACTGATTGATTCATTTGTCCTTAAGACTCTTCGCGCCTTTGCCGACGGTAGCGTGGCCGACCAGCCGCTCAAGAGCGAATTCAAGGATGAGGATGACCGTCAGTTCGCGTTGGACCTGCTTCACTTTGGTCTGGAGACTGCTCCCGCCCGTGAGGCTGCCGTGGCCGCCAACTGTCGTCGTTGGGATCCCAGCCGCCTGGCTTTCCTGGATGTGATAATCATTCAGGTTGCAATGGCCGAGATGATCAATTTCCCGCAGATTCCGCTTAGGGTCACAATCAATGAATATGTGGAACTTGCAAAATCGCTCAGTACACCTGCCAGCGGCAGCTTTGTGAACGGCATGTTGGAGACAATTGTCAAGGATATGACCGCCCAGGGTACTCTGAACAAGGAATTTTAATTTAAACAAACAATAATCAATTATGGCACAAATGCTTTTACTCAATCCCTTCCAGATGTCATATCAGGAGGTAAACGTACACACTGTGAACTTTGTACAGGATGTTAATCTTGACGCTCCCGCTTCATCGGGCAGCACCAGCGCCCAGGGCGGTGCAATGGGGGGTAATTTCTTCTGGATTATCCTGCTGCTTGGTTTCATGATGATCCTGTTTATGCGTCCCCGTCAGGACAAGGAGGGAGAAAAGTTCCGTAACGCCCTTCAGAAAGAGCAGGACGTTGTTACCAGCTCTGGCATATTCGGCAAGATCAAGGATATTGACGAGGTTTCGGTTACTCTTGAGATAGCTCAGGGTATGAAAATCAAGGTTGACAAGCGTTATGTCAACCCTGTTCCCACACCTCAGCCGGTTAAGCCCGAAAAGCCTTCACGCCGCCGCAAGAAGGATCCCAGCAAGGACGAGAAAGCTTAAACAATTAATTTACTGTGCGGGACTCAGGACAACCCAAATCCCGATTTGCAGAACGGTTGAATAAAATCGGGAATTCCCTTCTAAAGCTGTTTGGAGGGGATTTCCTGGTTTTTTTGTTGTTCCTGGTAATTACATTCTTCTTTTGGTGGTCCCAGACCATGAATCAGGATTACGAGGCCACAATGAGGATACCATTGCAGATAAAGAATGTCCCTGACGATGTAAGGATAACCTTCCAGTCTGTTGACCAGCTTACGGTTTCATTGAACGGCAAGGGCAGATTGTTGCGCAAATCCGGTCGTCGAGGCGGCCGCCATACTCTTATGGTCAGCAGCTCGGCGTTCAATGTTTCGCAGGGGCATGCGTCGCTCTCAACCCAGAGGTTGCGTGATTCCGTATCGGCCTTTCTGCATCCTGGGGTTTCCATAAGGTCTTTTGAGCCTGATTCGCTGGTCTATCAGTATGTCAGGCAACGCAGCGTGATGCTGCCTGTGGTCTTTGACGGGACAACCGGAAGCCAGGACCAGTTCTTTATGGAAAATATAGTTTTTGAGCCCGACAGTGTAAGGGTAAACCTTGTATTGTCCGATACGGTCACTAATTGTGTCTATGCCGATGCCGGAATGGTTATGCTTTCATCGGACACCACTGTCAGAAAGGTGGCTCTAAGGCCAATCCCTGATGCGGTTCTGAGTAGGGATGATGTGCAGATGACGGTCGTTGCCCAGCAATACACCGAAAAGAGCCTGGAGGTTCCAATCAAGGGTGTAAACTTTCCTAACTATCTTACACTCAAGTCGTTCCCGTCAAAAGCTGTAGTAACGGCATGGGTCAAGATGTCGGAGTATGACAAGGTGGTGGCATCGGACTTTCAGGTGGTGGTTGACTTTAATGACATTTCCGGCCGGGAGAGTTCCAAGGCTCCGTTGCGTGTTTTTTCGCAGCCAGCCAATGTGCGTAATGTCAGGCTTCAGACCCGCACCGTTGATTATCTGATGGAAAACAAGCTGTTCTGATATGGTTGTGATAGGTGTGACAGGCGGAATAGGCTGCGGCAAGAGCTATGTATCGGCTAAGATGCAGCTGCGTGGCATACCTGTGTATGATTCCGATTCCAGGGCCAAACTGCTCACCGCGACCGATCCGGTAATCAGCGCGTCGCTTTCGCGCCTGGTGGGACCTATGCTCTACTGTCCCTGCTGCGGTCAGTTCAACAAGCAGGTTTTGTCAGATTTTATCTTTGGCAACGAGCAGAATCTCTCAAAGGTGAACTCCATAATTCATCCGCGCGTAAAGGATGATTTCAGGCAGTGGGTCAATGCCCGTAAGGACAAGAAGTTCTGCATACTTGAATCGGCCATTCTGTTTGAGTCCGGATTTGATAGTGAGGTGGACTTTACCGTGGTTGTGGATGCTCCTCTGGAGCTTAGGATACAGCGTTGCATTAAGCGTGACAACACCACCCGCGATGCTCTCCTTAAGCGGATCCAAAGCCAGATGGACCAGGCCGAAAAGTGCCGTCTTGCTGATTTTGTGATTGTGAACGACGATGTGCGCGATTTGGGTTCCCAGATAGATGCACTGCTTGATAAATGTAAAGAAACTTTTAATAAATAACAATATAGATATGTTGAATGAGATTTTGACTATTTCGGGCAAACCAAGCCTGTACAAGCTCTTGACACGCGGCCGTGGCGCGCTCATTGTTGAGAACATTGACGAGACAAAGAAACGTTTCCCCATCCAGGGAACCGACAAGGTTGTATCACTGGGTGATATCTCAATCTTTACCGATGACAAGGAGATGCCTCTGCGCGAGGTGTTCCTGGCAATCGAGGAAAAACTGGGCAAGAAAGAGATTGAGTTTGACTGGCGCAAGGCCTCAAATGCCGAGCTGCTCAAATTCTTTGGTGAGATTGTTCCCGATTTTGACCGTGACCGCGTATATCCCAGCCACATTAAGAAAATTGCCGGCTGGTACGACCTCCTGGTCAAGTACGGCCAGAACGACTTTTCCGAACCCAAACAGGAGGAAGAACCCGCAGCCGAATAAAACAAGCGCACAAGATTGAGGGGCACACAGGGGCACAAAGGGGACGGTTCTTTTTGTGCCCCTAATTATTGCTCTAGAAGGTATTGTAGCGAGGGGCACAAAAAGAACCGTCCCCTTTGTGCCCCTGTGAGTTCCGCGAAATTGAGCCCCATATAAAATAATATTTTATATGCGGTTTTTCTTGGTGGTTACGTTAAATTGTTTTAACTTTGCGGGCGCAACTCCTATTCAAGGACAATAATTATGGAAAAAGTAACAGTGCTTTCAGCGGATCAGCTTTTCAACAGCTTTCTTGATCCAAAGTATATTCCCGCAGGTCAAAACAAGTATTATCTCCGCAATACGCAGGTAACCGCTCCCAAAGGCGGCTGGCGTCATCTTACAAGTTTTGAGATAGAGACCCTTGTCAAGAATGACAATACCGCCATGAGCTGGGATAACATCATGGTGACCGATGAGTTTGACCCGTTAATGATAAAGAACAACAAGTTCTACGGCTTTGTCCGCATCGGACGAGTATCATCAAACGGACTCCAGTATCATGATTTAAGGCTCCCGTGCGGTATAACCAACAGTTCAATACATTCCTGCGATATAGGCGACGACTGCGCCATCCACAACGTGCACTATCTGTCACATTATATTATAGGTGACCGATGCATGCTGTTCAATATCCAGGAAATGTCATGCACGGACCACGCCAAGTTCGGCAACGGCATAGTAAAGGACGGCGAGGACGAGGACGTTCGCGTCTGGCTGGAGCTCATGAACGAGACCGGCTGCCGCAAGGTGCTTCCGTTTGAAGGCATGATTGCGGCCGATGCATACCTGTGGGCCAAGTTCATCGATGACAAGCGTCTTCAGGACAGGCTTAAGGATATTACGCAGAACACTTTTGACAGCCGCCGCGGTTTTTACGGAACCATAGGATACGGCAACGTAATAAAGAACTGCTGGATAATCAAGGACGTAAAGATTGGCAACTGCTGCTACATTAAGGGTGCAAGCAAGCTTAAGAACCTGACTATCAATTCATCAGAAAAGGATTCAACCCAGATAGGCGAGAACGTGGTTCTGGTAAACGGTATAATTGGATACGGTTGCCGCCTGTTCTACTCCGTAATTGCAGTCCGCTTTGTGCTGGGCAGCCACTCCAACCTTAAATACGGTGCACGCCTCATGAACTCATTTATGGGCGACAACTCCACAATATCGTGCTGTGAGGTGCTTCACAACCTTATTTTCCCGGCTCACGAGCAGCATCACAACAACTCGTTCCTTATTGCCAGCGTGGTCAAGGGGCAGTCAAACCTGGCCGCCGGCGCAACCATCGGCTCCAACCACAATTCACGTACAAATGACAACGAGATTGAGGCAGGACGCGGATTCTGGCCCGGTCTTTGCGTTAGCGTAAAGCATTCCTGCAAGTTTGCCAGTTTCACTATGCTGGCCAAGGGCGCTTATCCGGCCGAGATGATCAACCCGTTCCCGTTTGCGCTTATCAGCAATGATGAGATGCATGGTGAACTGCACGTTATGCCTGCATTCTCATGGAGGTACAATATGTTCGCTATGGCACGTAACAACTGGAAATTCGCAAACCGCGATACCCGTGTGTTCAAGGTCCAGAACATTGAATTTGATGCATATGCCCCGGATTCAATGGAAGAGGCCATCGAGGCCCGCAAGCTGTTGGATAAGTGGACCGCAAAGGCATGGCTCCTCAAGGAGGGCAAGAGCCTTGACGGTATGACCGATGAAAAACTCCTGGAAATGGGCCGAAACCTTCTTAACGGCGATCCTGCCAAGGTCAAGGGCCTTGAGGTTCTGGGCGAGAATATGGAAAAATCAAAACGTAAGGTCGTAATTATCCATCCTTACGAGGCATATCATGCTTATGGCGAAATGCTCATTTACTATGCAGTAAGGAACATCGTTTCGTATCTGGAGGATAATGAGGACGTCAAGTTCCAGGATATCAGCAAGATGTTTGACGGTGACCGCGCCCGCGTATGGTTCAATCTGGGCGGTCAGCTTATGTCAATGGAGGATGTTGACCAGTTGCGTTCCGATATCAAGGACGGTACGCTCAACTCATGGAAAGAGATCCATCACCGTTACACCGAAATCTGGAAAAAGTATCCTGTTGACAAACTGCGTCACGCCTACATGTCACTTAAGCATGTATTTGGCGTAGACACCTTTACGGCCGATGATTGGAACAATATCCTTAACAAGGGCATCGATATTCAGAACTATATATTCAATCAGGTTTACGAAACCCGCAAAAAGGATTACGAGAACAAGTTCCGCAGGGCTACATTCCTGAGTGAGGACGAGATGCTTGCTGCATGGGGCAAGCTGGACGAGAACAGCTTTATCCTTCAGCAGCGCAAGGAACTCAAGGAGTTTACCGAGCGGGTTCAGAATATTAAGAAGAGACTGATCTGATAACATTGGCCTTGGCGTTGGCTTTGGCTCTTTTGCTGAGTCTCGTGCCAACGTTATCTGCCGGATGGTAGCAAAAGCCAAAGCCAACGCCAAAGTATTATAACCAATAATAAACCACTTAAATACAAGAATATGAATCTTAAAGAGAACAAGTACTCCCAGTACGCACTTGTACAGGAGATGATGGACACTGTCGAGACAGTCAAGAAATTCAATCCCGATTGCACAAAGGAGATTGCAGCTCAGGTTAAGAAAGCCGGCAAGGCTTATTTTACCGGCGAGGGCTCAAGCCGTATCTTCCCCGCCAAGAACACTCTGCGCAAGACCAAGCGTTGGGGCATCGACCTTAATGCCCAGACCGATGGCTCATGGCAGTCACGTGAGTATGACCTGAGCAAGTTTGCCGTATTCTTGGCATCCAACTCCGGCCGTACCAAGGAGGTTACTCTTCTGGCCAAGAAACTCATGGAGGAGGGCAATCCTCTCCGTTTCGGACTTACAGCTAACGAAGGCACCATCCTTTCTACTTTCTGCGCAAACACTCATGTGCTCAATTGCGGTTGGGAGCAGGCTGTTGCCGCTACCAAGAGCGTAGTTGAGCAGGCTCTTTACTATGAGTCAGTTCTTTGGAATATGTCTGGCAAGGATGTTAAGGCCGGTCTGGCTGCACTTCCCGCTCAGATTGAGCAGGCCCTTACACTTCAGGTTCCCGCCGAGATTGTAGAGTGGGTCAAGAAGGCCGAGACAATCTACTTTGCAGGTTACAACGATGGCGTTGCCGAGGAGCTTACCCTTAAGACCAACGAGATTACCCGCCGTAAGTCCGATTTCCTGGAGGGCACATACGCTCTGCACGGAATTGAGGAGGTAATGAAGGAGGGCGACATCATCTTCTGGGTTGATCCTATTGCCGATGAGTACCAGAAGATTCAGGACTGCCTTATCAAGGGTGCCGGCGTTAAGGTCGTTGCAATTGCTGACCACGACACTCCGTTCCCGACCATCAAGACTCCAGCTGCAGGTGACTTTAACCCGTACGTATATCTGTGCGCCGGTTGGAACGTTCTTGTTGAGATCGGTATCGCTACCGGTATGGATCTGGATCATCCAAACCGTGCCCGCAAGGTTGGTAACGAAATTCAACTGTGATATAATATTTAATGCTTTTGATTCATTCGGGAAGGTCGGCTTGTGTTAGCCGGCCTTTCTTTTTTAGGGGCACAAAGGGGCACAAAGGGGACGGTTCTTTTTGTGCCCCTAAATATGCCTCTAGGAGGTGTTGTAGCGAGGGGCACAAAAAGAACCGTCCCCTTTGTGCCCCTTTGTTCGATTTAATTTTGTAACTTGCGAGTCTAATCCAAAAAACTAAAAAATCTATGCCAAGACAATCTAGAATTACCAGTCAGTCAGGTTTATACCATGTTATGCTCAGAGGTATAAACAAGCAGGACATTTTTGAGTGTAAAGACGATTATTGGAAGTTCATCAAACTGATGCACCATATGTGTCATCCGCTTGATGAGACCGATCATCCAGTTCCACCCCATTGTTGCTTATACGCATACTGTCTTATGCCGAATCATGTACACTTGTTGATAAAGGATTATGATGGAAGCTTGGCCGAACTAATTAAAAGTCTGGCAATTCCGTATGCTCATTATTACAACAAGAAGTATGAAAGGATAGGTCACTTTTTCCAGGACAGGTTTAAAAGTGAACCGGTTAATGATTGGGAGTACTTTGTAACATTGCTCCGATACATCCACCAGAACCCTGTGGCGGGTAATCTGGTATCGGACGTAAACGATTACACGTGGAGCAGTTGGCGTGAATATGTAAATCCGATGCGATGCTCCATGCCGATATGTGCCACTCAATCGGTTCTGACCAGGCTGCCGATTGATGAGCTGAAGGCTCTTGTTGCCGAACCTTTACCTAAAGCTCAGAAAATCCTTGAAATAAACAATACCAGTTCCCGTATCGATGACGATATGGTGCAGAATTATATTGTTACCCTGTGTGGACCTGATTATCTGGAAGTTATAAACCATTATAACTTGGATGAAAAGAGGGTTTTGATTCGAAAGCTATTGGAATTTGGTGCCAGCATGAGACAGATATCACGACTTACGGGTCTAAGTCTCAAAACCATTCGCCTTGCTCAATAGTGGCACAAATGAGGGGCACAAAGGGGACGGTTCTTTTTGTGCCCCTAAATATGCCTCTAGGAGGTATTGTAGCGAGGGGCACAAAAAGAACCGTCCCCTTTGTGCCCCTCACTCGCTGAGTTTTGATTACTTTTGCGGTATGAGCGTAAGGGTTCTCAAATATGATTTGGGGGCTGGTGTGGAGGCGTTCAGCACAGAACGGGACTCTCAACTGCCTTATTATGTGGTGCAGCCGCATCAGGTGCACGGGACTGTGATTCGCGAAGTCACGGATCCTATGACTACGCGTGCCGAACTGGAGGGTGTTGATGCGCTCGTAACAAATGTGCCGGGTGTTGCGATATCGGTCCGTACGGCCGATTGCATTCCGGTGCTAATGTATGATCCTGTCAATAAGGCTGTTGCGGCCGTACATGCAGGATGGCGCGGCACAGTACAGCGTATCTCTCAAAAGACGATAGGGATGATGCGGCAATTGTATGGGACCGATGCACACGAACTGTGCGCCGTTATCGGACCTGGCATCGGCCCTGAGAGTTTTCAGGTTGGGCAGGAAGTGGCCGATGCTTTTGCGGCGGCAGGTTTTCCAATGGAACTGATACTTCAGGATTGCGGTCCAAAGTGTCCAACAGAACAAAATCCTATGAACGGCGGACTTCATATTGATTTGTGGAAGGCAAACCGATGGCTTCTGGAACAGGCTGGAGTGAAGCCTCATAATATTCAGGTTGCAGGAATTTGCACATACCGCAATAACAATCGTTTCTATTCCGCCCGTCGCGAGGGACTTAAGTGCGGACGGATAATCAATGTAATCAAGATTGAGTAGTCGGGCCGTTGGGGACGGTTCTGTTTGGCATAAAAAGTTTGGCCTGCTTGTTAATTTTTTTAACAAACAGGCCAAACAGAACCGTCCCCAATGGCACTATTTGCCGATCATCTTCCAGAGGCCGGCAGCAAGTGCACCACCGCAAAGAGGAGCAAGAATGAATATCCAAAGCTGGCTCAAGGCTGCGCCGCCTGCAAAAATGGCGGGACCTATTGAACGGGCCGGGTTGACCGATGTACCTGTGTATCGGATGCAAACCAGGTGAACCAGAACCAGTGACAGACCAATTGCAAGACCTGCAAAATTGCCTGCGCCCTTATTGGCATCGGTCGTACCCAGAACTACAAGTACAAATACGCATGTAAATACCAATTCGGCAACAAAGCCTACGCCTGTGCTGATACCAGCCTGACATGCATTTTCGCCAAGGCCGCCGGGGGTGATGGCAAACAGGATTGCTGCACCGATTATGGCGCCAATCACTTGGAAAATCATGTACATGATGGCATCCTTGCCGCTCATACGGCCGGAGAGCCATACGCCCAATGTGATTGCGGGATTAATGTGGCAACCCGATATTCCGCCAATTGCATAAGCCATTGCCACAACAGCAAGACCGAATGCGAGTGCCGTTCCAACTACGCCGGGAACGCCAATACCGGCAGGTGTACAACCCAGGCTGACGGCTGCGCCGCAACCCATAAGGACCAGAACCATTGTTCCGATCATCTCAGCTAAGTACTTTTTCATAAATATCTATTTTTTTAGTAAATAGGTTAATCTTGCGCTAAGATACACTTTTTTTTACAAAGGGGCACAAAGGGGACGGTTCTTTTTTTGGGCCAAAGGGGACGGTTCCGTTTGGCATTAAGATTAGGATCCTATTATTACTAATACTTTTTGTGAAATAAGGATTCTCAGTGGCAGTGCCAAACGGACACAAAAAGAACCGTCCCCTTTGTGCCCCTTTGTTCCCCTTTGTGCCCCTAATCGAGGGAGAGGGTGAGGCTGATGCGTTGGCGCTCTAAATCCACTGAAAGGACGCGAACCATTACCTGCTGTTGGAGGGAGACCACCTGGGTGGGGTCATTGATGAACTTGCCGGGAGCCAGTTGCGACACGTGAATCAGGCCTTTAACGTGAACGCCTATGTCAACAAACGCTCCAAAATTGGTAATGTTGTTCACAATTCCGGGCAGAACCATGCCGGGCTTAACGTCCTCAATAGTGTGAACCTCGTTGGAAAACTCAAACTTGCGCAACGGCCCGCGCGGGTCACGTCCGGGCTTTTCAAGCTCCTGCATTATGTCGGTCAGGGTGGGGATGCCCACCTTGTCGGTTACGTATTTGTTAATGTCAATCCGGGCCCTTAGTTCCTGATTTTTAATCAGTTCCTGAACTGTGCACCCCAAATCGGCCGCCATTCTTTCGACTATCGCGTAGCTCTCGGGGTGAACCGCCGAATTGTCAAGCGGCTGGTCGCTCCCGGGCACGCGCAGGAATCCGGCTGCCTGCTCAAACGCCTTGGCACCAAGGCGGGGCACTTTCATCAATTCCTTGCGCGAACGGAACGGGCCGTTCTGGGTCCGATAATCCACAATGTTCTGCGCAAGAACCGGCCCAAGTCCGCTAATATACGTGAGCAGATGCGTGCTGGCAGTGTTCAGATTCACCCCCACGCGGTTCACGCAGCTAATCACGGTCTGGTCAAGCGAATGTTTCAGCTCGGTTTGGTTCACGTCCTTCTGATACTGCCCCACACCAATCGACGACGGGTCAATCTTGACCAGTTCAGCTAGCGGATCCATCAGACGTCGGCCAATGGATACGGCTCCACGCACCGTCACATCATAATCAGGGAACTCGTCACGGGCGGTTTTTGAGGCCGAATAGATCGATGCACCGTCCTCGTTCACGCTGAAAATCTGAACGCCTGCGGGCAGGCGCAGCCGCTCCACAAACTCCTTAGTCTCGCGCCCCGCGGTCCCGTTGCCAATTGCAATTGCCTGAATTTTGTACTGCTCCACCATAGTCTGGATTTTGGCCGATGCCTGACGCGCCTCGTTGTGAGGCGGGTGGGGGTAAATGGTCTCGTTGTGCAGCAGCGTGCCCTGCGCATCCAGACACACCACCTTGCAACCGGTCCGGAAACCCGGATCAATGCCCATCACGGCCTTCTGCCCCAGAGGCGACGCCATGAGCAGCTGCTCAAGATTTCGTGCAAAAATGCGTATCGCCTCAGCATCGGCCGTCTCTTTTGACCATGCTGCAAATTCATTTTCGACCGATGGCTGGAGCAGCCTGTAATATGAGTCCTGAACGGCCTCGTCAACCAGTTCCGATGCCTGAGAACTGCCGTGAACGTACCTGCGTGACAATGCTTCGGACGTCTTGTCATCATCAATCTCAATGGATACGCGCAAGAAACCCTCGGCCTCGCCGCGGCGCATTGCAAGCAGACGGTGTGACGCGCAATGCCTGAGCGGTTCGTTAAAATCAAACCAGTCGCGGTACTTCTGGGCATCGGCCTCCTTGCTCTTTACCACCTTACTATATATGCGGGCCTCGCGGCGGTACCCGTTGCGGACCATGTTGCGTGCGCCCTCGTCGAGCGAAACCTGCTCGGCAATTATGTCCATTGCCCCTTGAAGGGCGTCGTCAACGCTCTCTACACCTTTATCTTTATTTACGTACTTGCCTGCCTCGCGGTCCAGCGGCACGTACTGGTTCTGTTTCATTACAAATTGGGCCAGCGGCTCCAGGCCCTTCTCGCGGGCGGCATCGGCACGGGTCTTGCGGTGAGGCTTGAAAGGCGCGTAAATGTCCTCAAGCTCGGTGGCGTCCCAGCAGTGCTCAATGCGTTGCTTGAGCTCCGGAGTAAGCTTTTCCTGGCTCTCAATGGTGCTCAGCACGGTCTCCTTGCGCTTGACCATGGCGTCCAGACGCTCCAGGGCGTCGCTCACCTGAGTCACCTGAACCTCGTCCATTCCGCCTGTGGACTCCTTGCGGTATCGGCTTATAAAAGGTATCGTGGCGCCGTTCTCAAGCAGCTTGAGCGTGTTCTCAACCTGATGCTCCTTGAGGCCGGTCTCACGTACTATTATGCTTACGTATTCCTTATTCATATCAGTGTATTCTTTCAGCAAATATAGCACGTTTTCTGCAAATTCCGCGTGTTACCCCCTGACCTTAGGGAGTCAGAACGCAGGTGCAAACGATTTCTTCCCTAAGGTGGGTGTGCGGTTGTTGATAATTTTTTTGCGTGTGAATTATAATATGTGGCGTGATTTTATATCTTTGCCTACGGAGCGTCAAAGAGGCGCTTTGCTGAAGTTGTGATACCTTGGAGAACACGCTTCGGGATTTGAAAATTTAAATTCATTCATATTATGGCAAAGAAAGAGATTGAGGGCGCGTCAGGCCTTCAGAATGCGGGTTTGAGCGAAAAACTCAAGGCCCTGCAGGCTGCAACTGACAAGATTGAAAAGAGCTTTGGCAAGGGCTCAATCATGAAACTGGGTGATGAGAACATTGAGCATGTCGATGTCATCTCAACCGGCTCCATCGGCCTTAATGCAGCGCTTGGCGTTGGCGGTTATCCGCGGGGCCGAATAATTGAGATTTACGGTCCGGAATCATCGGGTAAGACCACGCTGGCCATTCATGCCATTGCGCAGGCCCAGAAAGCCGGCGGCATTGCTGCGTTCATCGATGCCGAGCATGCTTTTGACCGATTCTACGCCTCCAAATTAGGGGTCGATATTGACAATCTGTGGATTTCGCAGCCCGATAACGGCGAGCAGGCACTTGAGATTGCCGAGCAGCTGATCCGTTCAAGTGCCATCGATATCATCGTGATTGACAGCGTGGCAGCGCTTACTCCCAAGGCCGAAATTGAGGGCGATATGGGTGACAACAAGGTTGGTCTGCAGGCACGTCTTATGAGCCAGGCTCTGCGCAAACTGACATCGACCATTAACAAGACCAACACTACTTGCATCTTTATCAACCAGTTACGTGAAAAGATCGGCGTGATGTTCGGCAATCCCGAGACCACAACCGGCGGTAACGCGCTCAAGTTCTACGCATCGGTCCGCCTGGATATACGCCGCGTCACATCACTCAAGGACGGCGACGAGGTGGTTGGTAATCAGGTTCGTGTCAAGGTTGTCAAGAACAAGGTTGCACCTCCTTTCCGCAAGGCCGAGTTTGACATCATGTTCGGCGAGGGCATCAGCAAGAGCGGCGAGATTGTGGATCTGGGCGTTGAGTACGGCATCCTCAAGAAGAGCGGCTCATGGTTCAGCTACGGCGACACCCGCCTGGCGCAGGGCCGCGATGCAACCAAGCAGCTCATGCAGGACAATCCCGAGTTGGCCGAGGAACTGGAGCAGAAAATCATGGCCGCCATCCTGGGCAATCCCCAGGCTCCGGAACCGGACGCCGATTCCGAAATGATGAACGATTAAAGTCGCGCAACAGCTTAACACTGGGGCACACAGGGGCACACAGGGGCACAAAGGGGACGGTTCTTTTTGTGCCCCTCTTTTTAGCACCTCCTAGAGCCATATTTAGGGGCACAAAAAGAACCGTCCCCTTTGTGCCCCTCGGGGCGAGGCTGTGACAAAACGTCACATTTGTCAGTGACAGAGGGGTAAAAGTGTTCTGGCATCGGATTTGTACATAGTTGGGTGTCAAATTTTGAGTTCAAACAAATAAAAACATACAACTATGGGAAAGATTATTGGAATTGACCTTGGAACCACTAACTCGTGCGTTTCAGTTTTTGAGGGTAACGAGCCTGTCGTAATTGCTAACAGCGAGGGCAAGCGTACAACCCCTTCAATCGTGGCTTTCGTTGACGGCGGCGAGCGTAAGATAGGTGACCCGGCTAAGCGTCAGGCTATCACAAACCCGCAGCGTACCGTGTTCTCTATCAAGCGTTTCATGGGTGAGAACTGGGATCAGGTGCAGAAAGAGGTTGCCCGCGTACCTTATAAGGTAGTGAAGGGCGACAACAACATGCCGCGTGTGGACATTGACGGACGTCTGTACACCGCTCAGGAAATCAGCGCCATGATTCTTCAAAAAATGAAGAAGACTGCCGAGGATTATCTGGGCCAGGAGGTTACAGAGGCTGTCATCACAGTGCCTGCTTACTTTAGCGACTCACAGCGTCAGGCCACAAAGGAGGCCGGCCAGATAGCCGGTCTGGATGTAAAGCGTATCGTGAATGAGCCTACCGCTGCCGCTTTGGCATACGGTGTTGACAAGGCTAACAAGGATATGAAAATTGCCGTATTCGACCTGGGTGGTGGTACATTCGATATCTCCATCCTGGAGTTCGGCGGCGGCGTATTCGAGGTGCTTGCCACCAACGGTGATACCCACCTGGGCGGTGATGACTTTGACCAGGTAATCATCAACTGGCTGGTTGAGGAGTTCAAGAAGGACGAGGGTGCCGAT
>CACWIN010000024.1 GCA_902760965.1 uncultured Bacteroidales bacterium
GTATGCGCGTCCCTCAACATTCATCTTGAACGGAATCACCTTGAAATCGGAGTTGGCGGGGAGTGATGTGTTGAGTATGTTGTAGTCATTGTCGGCCCATTCGGCGCAATATACCAGAGGTCCGCGTTCTACTGCAATCTTGCCTCGGTCCTCAACTACCTGGCGGTGAGCGGTAACTATGCGGGGCTCCATGTCAAAGTGGATGCTTACTTTATCACCCTTTTTCCACTTGCGGTCTATGCCAAAATAACCGTTCTCAAGTGTGGCCGATACGGGATCGCCGTTAACCTTGACGGAGTAATTAAGCGCCTTTCCATCGGTATATCGGTAAAGGTCAGTGGGAACCACCTCATTGCGTACCCAACCCGGTATGCGAATGTTTAGGCAGAACTGGCCGGGGGTCTTGTCAATGGTCATCTCAATGTCACCGTTCCAAGGATAAGATGTTGACTGGGTCAGTTGCAGGTTCTTTCCGGTTACCTTTGTTGCCAGTGTATTGGACATGAACAGGTTTACATAAACCTTACTGTCCTTAACAGCATACACATATCCAGGCACTGACGGTATGAAACGGCAGATATTGCTAGGGCAGCAGGCGCACCCGAACCAGGCCTGACGCTGATGCTGTCCGTGGCTCTCCAACGGGTTGGGGTAGAAGAACCCGCCTCCGTCCAGACTCACGCCGCTTATAACGCCGTTGTAGAGCGCACGCTCCAGCACATCCATATACTTGGTATCGCCATGCAAGAGGAACAGACGGTAGTTGGTATAGACGTTGGCAATGGCGGCGCAAGTTTCGCAGTAGCCGTTCATGTTGGGCAGGTCATAGTTCTCAGTAAAACCCTCGCTTCCACCGGTGGATCCGATGCCTCCGGTCAGGTACATCTTCTTGCCCACCATATTGTCCCAGATGCGGTCAATGGCGTCAATGTATGACTTGTCGCCCGTGAGTGCGGCTACATCGGCCATACCTGAGTACATATAACCGGCACGGACGGCATGTCCCACGGCCTCATCCTGCTCAATGACGGGTTTGTGTGACTGGTCATATGTGTCCTTGCGGGCGGTCTTGCCCTTGTTGTCCAGGAACAGCTTGGCCTCATCCAGGTACTTCTTGTCACCTGTTACTAAATAGAGCTTGGCCAGTGCCATCTCGGCAATCTGGTGGCCGGGTACCACCACCTTCTGACCTGGACCGTATCCTATCTCACGGCATACGCAATCAGCATATTTTATTGCTATATCCAGAAACTTGCGGCTTCCGGTAGCCTGATAGTGGGCTATGGCGCCCTCTACCATGTGACCCAGGTTGTAGAGCTCATGGCTGCCGCTCTCCTCGGCACTCCAGCGGGTAGGTCCTGACCAATCGTGCGGATGGGCGGGGTTCATGGTGCGGGCGGTATAGAGATAGCCGTCGGGCTCCTGTGCTGCGGCCACTATATCCAGCACGCTGTCTATGTAGGCTTCCAGTTTCTTGTCAGGATAGGTCTGCAGCAGGTAGCTGGCACCCTCAATGGTCTTATAGACATCGGTGTCATCAAACGGGAACTGGGTGGGGCGGTAGTTGCTGCTGTTGTCTCCGCGGGCAGTCTCGGCCATCTTGGCGGCGGCATGCTCAAAGTTGGTGTAGCGGTCAGTCTCCTCACACTTGCTGAATGCCAGCGGGATGGTTACCTCACGGCTCTGCCGGATGCGGTCGCCCCAGAATGTCTCGGGTGCCACCTTGACCTGAGTGAACGGTACGTTACCTATGGGATAACTGGGCTTGTCGGCTTTCTTGGCAGCTACAAAGGAGAGCCCGAAAGCAAATAATACGATAGAAGATTTGATGATTGTCTTCATACTCATAAGCGGTTTAGTTCCATTTTTTGCAAACTTAAGCAAAAAAGATGTATCTTCGCGGCCGGATAGGTTGAAAACCTGTTTGCCTCTGTAGTTCAATGGATAGAACGGAAGTTTCCTAAACTTTAAATTTGGGTTCGATTCCCAGCGGAGGTACAGTAAAAAAGGCGGTCTCGATGACCGCCTTTTTTACTGTACCAGGACCACTTTTTATTTCGCTAACGCGAAAGAACGCCTTCCAGGCGGGATGGCTTCGCCTTTTTTTAGAAATCATTAATTTAACGCATAAATTTTGTTTTTTAATTCTTTTTTAGACCTTTGTAAAATGTGTGCATATCACTCTTGGGATCATTTTCCATTGTTAGATTACTGATTCCCTTGATTTAAGGTAATAACAAAAACATATAGGTTTATGACCGCTTTATTTAAGAAAGGACTTAAATGGCACAGCGTGATCATGCTGGCCACAGTTTTCCTGTTTTCCTTAATGGCTCAGCCTGTTCAGGCTGCAAATGGAGAGTATGATGATCCAAGCAAGGCTTTCAGTTGGTATTCCAAAGGACCGGGCGTGATTCACCTCAAGATCAAACTCTGTGATGACAGCGGCCGCAGGACATTCCATCAGGCCAAGTTTGGCGTCAGCATAGATGGCAAAGACATCAATTGCATCTACGTTGAAGAAAGTAGCAGTGGTGCAAAAGAATACATCAGGGGACATTTCGGAAACTTTCTTACCAATGAGTCATTGCTCTTCATTACCAATGACAATCAGTGGAAACCCCTGTGTTGGATAAGCGGGACCAGTGACCAGCATGATGTGGTCCGCGAGACACCTAAGGAATATGGTGACGGTTATGTGGAGTTTGACTGGTACTATCCGGTGCGCTTTGCAGGCAAGAAAGCCACATTCTATGTTCATGATGCCAAGTTGTGGGATCTTGAAAAGAATGAATACACGGTTTACAATAAGGATATAGGTACAATGGAATTTGATGAGATCAGTTTTGAGACATACGATGTAATGCCAAGCACTGAAGCTGCCGACGCGGCAACCATACAGATTCCTTTCACATCTGACCGCCCCATCAATTATGTGGATGCCACATATACCGATGAAGATGGCATCCTGCAATCCATACCTCGCATAAAAATGGATAAGAATACCTATTTCGGTTTCGTAAAACTTCCTGCAACTGAAAAGGTGTCGAATCTTACCATAATGGCCAATGTAAGATCAGTTACAATAGAAAAGAGCAACCTGCCCCAAAGCAGTTGGCCGTCAATTCTGGACGGAGACATAGTCAAGACAATTGACAAGATTCCAGTCATACATAATCCGCGTCTGCTTAAGGCAGACGTTGACAGTGTGGGTGCCGTGGTACTGCAATGGAAGATATCTGATACGGACTCTGAAGACCTGCTGGAGGGTGACATATTCCAGATACAACGTTCACTTACCGGTAAAATGGAGGACTTTGAGAATCTGGAATCGGATGTGGTGTTTGACAGCAAGACAGAGGAGTACACTTTCAGGGATTCCACACTCATGTCTACACTGTCAGCCTCACAGATAGACAAGAACCTGGGCATACCGCTTGTTCGCTATCGTGTGTTCCGCGCCACCACCCAAGAGCTTTGGGGCATGGAGAAGAACCCCACAGTTGCCTATGTGCAGCCCCAGTTTGCCACGCTCACTCTCATGGAGCCCACAAATGCCACCGTTGCATGGAGCGACGAAGAAGAGCATACCGTCAAGGTAAGATGGGATTGGAAAGAGAATGACGCATCACACAACTACGTATGGGATGAACGTGCTGTAATGAAGGTTGAGATAAATATGTTTGACCGCAATGAAAAGCTCATTGACAGCCATGTCACTACGCTTACAGAGTCTCAGTTCCGTTCTCGTGAAGCCGAATTGACTCTTAACCGGTCATGTGTCACATACCAGATGAGCCTTATAGTTGATGGCAGCAAGTCCCCCATCGGTAATGGTAGCGCTGAAATCTTTAGGCTGATAAAAAACATTGACGATTTTAACAATTATACTTCAGCTTTATGGGCAAAAGGACGCGGTTCATTAACCAAAGCCATTCCAAATGCAATTCTTGCCACAAACATAACACTGAATAATGATAATAATGCCAATCACTATCTGGGATATACGTACGGCACCAATGCAAGTGACCCCTTCACGGGTAACTTTAACGGAAACGGCTATAAACTGACCGTCATATTCCCGAAAACAAATAATATGGATGCTGTAGCCCCTATTCTGCACATCGCCAATGGTGCTGTGATATGCAATCTTACTACAGTGGGATCCTTCACTGCAAATAATAAATATACAGGTGGCATAGTGGGACAGGCCGATGAAGGAACAGTGTTCATAGAAAACTGTTACTCAACATTCAGTATCAGTAGCTTATATGACGGAGACGGTGAACATGGTGGAGTTATAGGACTGGTTAAGAGTTCCGCAAATATTCATATCACCAACACCCTTTTCGGTGGCTCCATTACATCACCTTCTTATATTTTCACGTCAGGTTGCGGCGGTTTTGTAGGTTTACGTGAATCAGGCAGCTTTGCCATGATAAGGAACAGTTATTTCCGCCCCGCAGGTCTCAATGTGAATTATGACGGAGCGGCAGTATTCATGCGCAATCAGGACAACGATGGTATTTATGGCCTGGTTGAAGGTTCTATGTATAAAACAATCATGGGAACCGCTCAGGGCAAGCAGAGTGACACTGCTCCGGATAACTGGTGCTGGAAAGACGAAAAGCCTAAAGTAAAACAGGTGGAGTTCTCTACACCGGTATCAGGTAGCATAATCCCGATAACAATGCCCCAAGACAAGTTGTACTATGAGAATCTGGGACATATAAACAAAGATTCCCTGACTGCCACTACGCTGCAAAGTTCCGTGTTCTTGACGTGGGAGAATGTTGATGAGAGATCTGTTGATTATTATGAAGTCTGGCGCCGTGACGTATTGCTTCAAGACTCTATACGCCTGGCTACCCAACTGATTGATATGCAGTATGAGGACAAGACCACATCACCCACCCACAGCTATGAATATTTTGTGCGCGGTGTAAACAATTGCGAGGGAACCACTTATGAGGATACCAAATGGGTAAAAGGCAATTGCGTACAGACAGGACAGGTATCCGGTTATGTTCGTTTCCCTGACGGCACAGGCATACCAGGTGTAACGGTCTATATCAGCAATGAAGAGGATACCTATGAAGTCAAGACCGATGAAAGCGGTTACTTTATGAAAAACAATCTGCCCTATTGGAATGACGGCGGCGAGAGTGCATACTCCATACTGCCTAAAGTATCGGGCTATGACGGGACACGTTCCATATCTTTCGGCACTACACCCGGAAGCAACACCGTGGGAGGCGTTGAGTTCCTTATTGAAAAGAGTGTCAAGTTCTCCGGATTTGTTATGTACACCGGTACAAGCATCCCGGTACAGGGTGCAACATTCCTGGTTGACGGCCGTGAGATTCAAACCGCATCGGGCAAGGTGACCAGTGACCATGAGGGCAAGTTCTCATTCCGTGTGCTACCCGGCATGAAACACAGTATACAGGCTGTAAAAGACGGACATGTATTCTATCAGAATGGTTTCTATCATGCTGATTCAGACACCGCCAAGAAAGAATATGAGTTTAACGTTGACGTGGCCAACATTTATTTCTATGACGATACCCGTGTAACGCTTATAGGACGTGTGGCGGGAGGTAGAACTCAGGGAGATATCCCGCTGGGTAATTCACTTAGCCGTAACAATCTGGGCGATGACCTGAAAATGGTGTTTGTCCTGGAGGGTGACAATGCCTCACGTCTGGTATTTGACATAACAGACCGTACCAAGAAGGAGCGCGACGAAGTATTTATTCATAAAGCTCATGACAAGAAATATGTTTACCAGACAAGCGTTCACACCACTGAGCACCGCATGGAGGTTACACCCGATGTTCATACTGGCGAGTATATGGTCAAGCTGCCGCCTGTAAAATGGAAGATTCAGCAAATTACCGCCCGCGGCTATGCAACTCTCTTCCAGGATGGACAGACAGGTGATGTAATTGACCTGACAGACTCCATTACCCTTCACACCGACCATTTCAAGGGAGCCTGGGCTACTGCCGAAAAGGATTCCGTACGTAACGTTGATGTGACTTATCATGCACAATACAACCGTATATACCGTTCACCGGTTCTCCTGGAACGTAGGCAGATAGGATTTGACAAGTTTGAATACTTTGGCGAAAAGAACTACACCATGCGTCCTCTTGTTGGAGAAAAGCAGCAGATTCCCATAGCATATCCCGTTACCATGACAGATCCCAAGACAGGTAAGGAGATAATAAAGACGGAATATACATTCGGCCATCCTGTGTTCAGCACAGACCGCGGCTACTCCATCAGGCTCTCAGCTCTGGAGCGGTACTATTACAACAATAATGAACACAGCGACACTGTTGATGTGGTAAAGCTGGACGGTGGTTTTGTGACTATCCGGAACGGCTTGGTAAGCGGCACAAAGCGTGACACACTCACACTTGACAGCAACGGCGAAGGAACCTATATCCTGCGGGCTGCGCAACTGCCATACCTTATAACAGGCAACGGTGCTCTCTGCACAGTAACATTCACCATGCTTCGTGACGGTGTAAACTATGAAGGAGAACCTTTAAAGGCATATACATTCAGTCAATATACAAAGCCGGGAGCCAAAGACATCCTGAGTGTCAACAAGCCCATTTTGGTAGATATCCTGCGTGACCCGCCCGGAAGCGGATCTTCGGCCAAACTCAGTAAGGGCTCTACCCTGAAACTGGCCTACCAGATGGATATGTCCTGGAAAGCCGGACTGACGCTGGGCGTTTCAGTAGGAGCCGGTGTCAAGAACTATACTGGTATTGTTGCAAGCTTTGTTGCCGAGTATGGTATGATCAATGATGCCTCGTCATTGTTCAACACAAATTTTGACCTGATATTTTCAGGTAGTGGCCAGCGGGCATTCTCATATACCATGACACTGAATGAAGACATATCGACCGATGGCGGAAGCACAATGGTAGGTGCTGATGCTGACCTTTATATGGGTATGGAAACAAATATGTTCCTGCGTCCCACAGTGGCCGTCCGCGCCATCAATGATTCTGTATTCAGGGCCAGTGGCGGTGCCTTGGCAGCCGGATACATGGTAGAGATTGCCCGTGGACGTGACCAGAATGACAGTATTTTCCATCTGGTAAGGGATGAAGTTATCGGTTACGGCCAGAAAGTCAACTCCACATTTGTACATTCCCAGCAATATATCATAAAACAACTCATTCCAAATCTGGCTCAGCAGTGTAAGTCTCTGATGTTCACCGGCACTCAAGAACAGGCAAAACAGCAGGCAAATGCCACAAGCAGTCCTGTCTATCTGTCTCTTCGCGACGTAAACGATGAGAACTTTGGCATGCTCAATACCAAAAAGCAGTATACAGATGGTGATGAGACTTGGGATTATGTATATAATACCACCATCGCTGAGGCCAAGGAGGGTATCAACTACCTTATTGTGCTGCCCGATGGCTACAGCGGAGCCCAACAGGATAAGGTCAAGGACTTTTGCGAAGCCATGTACACATGGATAAGCATGATTGCCCGCAACGAAAAGGAGAAACTTGAAGCTACCAATAAGATGAAGAACTTTGACGTAGATGGTGGCGGATCAATCTCATACAGCGAGGATTTTGCAGCTGAGTATTCCAACACATCGGCTTACAACTGGATATTCTCAGACTACACTCACAACTATTTTGCAAACCCCGATCCTGACAATCCCGATGCATACGGTCATGCAGAGAGGACCGAAGCTGCATTATCATCCATAGCAGGCATTCTTGGACCCACAGCAGCCAAACTGGTATTCTCGTTGCTGAACAACTCCAAAGCCCTTAAGGGTGGAGAGTCTTATGCCAGAGTTGAATCAAATAACCGTGCACTTTCTCAATTCGATATAAACTTTGTTGGATACAAGTGGAAATTCAGCCTTACACCTACGTTGGCTTACGGCGTTACTCCCAAGAATTCCGAGGCCAGAAAGTATAATCGCAAGGAGAGTTTCACCATAAAGATGGATAAGAAGTCGCATCTTGACTTTGACGTCTATTATTCATCGGTCATTGATTCACGTGACGAAACCACCGTTGATGGCAAGACTGACATCTTTGTTGAGGAGAATTTCCTGAACAGCGTTGATTATGTGGAATATTTCATTGACCGCGACGTAGGTGCCAACGATATTGTCCATGACATGATCAAGCCTCGTGGCTTTATATATCGTACCCGAGGCGGTGCCACAGTACGTACTTGGGAAAACGAGCGCAAGACCATGTTCTATCGCGCAGGTACCGTACTTGACGAGCGTACCAAGAAGATTGAGAATCCTGTCATCAAGATGGACAAGCAGAGTATCAGCGGCGTACCTATTGATGAGCCCGCCCGATTCAAAATATACATGACCAATGAGAGCGAGCAGCCCGAAGCCATTGGCGGTGCACTGCAATACTATACACTCTATCTTGATGGAAAGAAGAACCCCAAGGGTGCTAAATTGACCATTGACGGTCTGCCGCTCTCTACCGACGGAATGACCATAAAGGTACTTCCTGGTGAAGTGACTGAAAAAACCCTTGAGGTATGGGCATCAGAGGACTTTGATTATGAGGATCTCATTGTAGGTATCATATCACCGGGTGACGTACAATGTGTCGATGAGGTATCATTCTCAGTTCATTACCTGCGTCAGGCCGGGTCAGTGGAGATATCCACACCGGGTGACAAGTGGATAATGAACACAGACGCACCTTTTGATTCCATCAGAGGGTGGTATCTGCCGGTTATCATCAGTAATTTCAACAAGAACCAGTATAACTTTGACCACATAGAATTCCAGTATAAGGAATGTACGCGCGGTGATGATTACTGGACCAACCTGTGCGGTTTCTATGCTGATTCCACATCATACAGAAACGCTTCAGGCACCAAGGACATGATTCCTGAGAACGGATATATACAGACCAAGTTCTACGGCGAGGGTCAGGTAATGGAGAAAGCGTATGACCTCAGGGCTGTGTTGTTCTGCCGCAACGGCAACAGTTTCCTTACCAACTCATCAAAGGTACTGTCCGGTATCAAGGACACCCGTCGTCCGCAACTGTTCGGATCACCTGAACCCAAGGATGGAATATTGGGAGCCGGTGAAAACATTATTTTCAATTTCTCTGAACCCATAGAGCATAACTACCTGCAGGCAACCACAAACTTTGAGGTACTGGGTGAGACCAATGAGACGGCCATTCAGGAAGAACCGTCTTTGCTGTTTGGCGGAAAAGGCTACGCACAGAGTGAGGCACGCCGTAACTTTGCAGACAGGGATATAACCATAGAGGTTATGATCAAACCCTCTGATACACTCCAGGCAATGCCTATCTTCTCACATGGTACTGACGGTAAGCAGTTACAGTTATGGCTTACTAAAGAAAAACTGCTCAAGGTAATTGTTGACGGCGTTGAAATGACAGGTGACTCGGTAATAAGTACTGACTCATACAGCCAGGTGGCTTTGGTTCTTGACAATAGCCATAAACGTATCTCCATTATCGGTGAGAACTTTGTGAACACGCTTGACAGTGTAGTCTATAAAGGATATGGTCCTCTTGTTTTTGGTTCCACCAACCAAGCGGATGTACATGACCGTCAGTTCTATAAGGGACGTATGCTTCAAGCCCGTGTATGGAACCGCGCCATGGACGCACTCACCTTGAATATGTACGGTAAGAAACAGCTTACCGGTTATGAAATAGGACTCATTGATTACTATCCCATGAATGAAGGTGAGGGCCAATATGCCAATGACTATGCGCAAGGCGCCCACCTGACGCTCAAGGGTTCTACATGGGCACAACCACGCGGCATGTCACTAAAGATTGATTACGATGAGCCCGGGCGTGAGGTAAAAGGCATGAAACTGCGTTCAGAAAGATTCAGCCGCACTGATGAACAGGATTATACACTCATGTTCTGGTTCAAGACTGATTCCAAGGGACGTGGCGCCCTGCTTAGCAATGGTTCTGGACGCGCTACTGATACTGATGCACGCAACAAGTTCTTTATAGGATTTGAAGGAGATACACTCAAGTATCGTACAGGCGGAACAGAATATGTTTTGGGTACGACACAGAGTGACGATGCATGGCACCACTATGCCATGACAGTGAACCGTTCAAGACAGGTAGCAAACATATACGTAGACACTAAGCTCAAGGCATCATTCTCAACCGAGAATCTGGGCGGAATGGCCGGTGACAACTTCTACTTAGGTAATATGGTTTGGTTTGAAGCAGGTCCTAATGATGACGTGCTCCATCAGTACAATCCGTTTACAGGTTATATTGACGGTATCTGCCTGTTTGAACAGGCCCTGCCGCCAACACTCATTAAACGTTACTGCGAAAAGTCTGTAGGAGGCGGTGAGAAAGGACTGATAACCTTTGCCGGGTTTAACCGTCAGGAACGTATGCTTGACAACAGCTTTACTCTTCAGCCTTATGGCCTGAGCCAGAAGTTATACTATGATCTTGACACCGGTCAGGAGACGGCGCGCGCAGACACCTTGTTCTGTGATTCACTCCAATATGTAATGGACCATATTGACCATGATATAGGTGCGCCCATGCAAGCATATCAGGAACTGCGTAACCTTAACTTCAGTTTTGTGGGCCGTGACCATCAGTTGCTCATAAATCTGGATGAGTTGGATTCACGCATAAACAAACGTCAGGTGTTCGTTACGGTTTATGATATGCCCGATATGAACGGCAATTACATGGCATCGCCTGCTACAGCCGAGGTATTTGTAGACCGCAATCCTCTAAGATGGTCACAAAAGTCACTTAAGAAGGAGATGTACACTGATGACTATGAAGAGATGTTCCAACTCAGGATAATAAATGAAAGCGGAGCTCCTCATACCTATACCATCGAGAATCTGCCCAAGTGGCTGACAACCGACGTAATACAGGATGTGGTGGATCCCAAGTCCGAAGTATATGTTGATTTCACTATCAGTAAGGATATCAATGTAGGCACATATGACTATGTCATTTATCTCACTGACGAGAACGGTCTTTCAGAACCGTTTGCACTCAGTCTGATAGTACAAGGCCTGCAGCCCGATTGGTATGTGCCCTCCAACCAGAAACAGTTCTCCATGAACATAGTGGCACGCACACAGATAAAGGATGACATTGTAACTGATTCACGCGACATTGTAGGTGCGTTTGATTCCTACGGCCGTTGCATGGGCGTAGCCAATGTCAACTACAATGCTGAGACGGCTGAATCAATGGTTTATATGTCAGTATTCAATGATATGGACACCAAGACTCCGCTCACATTCAAACTGTGGCACTGTGAAACCGGCAGGATAATGGTGCTTACTCCCTCTGAATCGGTAGAATTTGGTGCCAATCACATTGTGGGTTCAGCCAAGAAACCGTTGATACTCCGTGCCGGAAACCAGTATCTGCAGACACTTGAACTGCAGCCCGGATGGAACTGGATATCATTTAACGTATATAACAACGACTTCAGGAATGGCGTAGATAAACTCCTGAATCCGTTTAAATGGCAGGAAGGTGACCTTTTGGCCGATGAAACCAATAATGTTGCCCTGATTTACAAGAACAACGGTTGGATGATATTCGGTACTGATGACATAGCCAATATCAAGTTGAATGTGTCCAACAGTTATCGTGTCAAGGTGGCCAACACCGTGAATGTTGAAATTACCGGCAGTAACCTTACCCAGCAATCACAGCGCACCATAAAGGTTAAGCAGGGTTGGAACAGCATTGGTTACACGCCTATGGTCAACCTGCCTATCGAAACCGCTTTGTCAGACTATCTGGATCAGGCAAAAGAGGGTGATATTGTAAAGAGCAAGACGGAGTTTGTCCAGTTTACCGTAGGTGCCAACGGCTCAAAGGAGTGGAAAGGTAACCTCAGGTACATGAAACCGGGCGAAGGTTATCTGCTCTATCGCAAGGATTCTACTGAGACATCATTCATGTATCCGCTCTATGAGCCTAATGTCACATTCGGCAGCATGCTAACCGGCAACAAGGCAAATGTCAGGTCTGCAGCAACCCGGTATGCCAACACAATGTCGCTGACAGCCACGGTAAGTGACATAGACATTATGGAAGGCGACAGGTTGTTGGCCATTTCAGGAGCCGAAATACGCGGTGAAGTCACATTTGATGGCCTTGATAACTCACAGCCTGATCCACAAATGTTCTATATGAGCATTGAGGGAGATTCTGATGCTCCGCTGTCATTCGCCATTGAACGTGACGGACAGATCATAGCCACCACGGCAAATATCCTGGATTACAAGGTCAACGGAATAAGCGGCAATGCGAATGATCCCACATGCATCAATTTCATATATATTGACCTCCAGGAGAGTGACAATGACGCATGGTATTCATTGCAGGGTATCAGACTGCAAGAGAAGCCTGTCAAGGCGGGACTTTATATTCATAACGGTAGAAAACAATACGTAAAATGAAACAGATAGGAACCTTTATTCTGATGTTTGTAACAGCCTTCACAATCATGTGGGGCTGTTCAAAAGACAGTGATGAGAGAGAACAGGGATACACCTTCACAGCCTCAGGACAACCCTCATGGCAAGTTGACTGGACCTGGCATGATGAGGCTCCCGACTGGCAGAATCCTGATCCCAGCAAGTATGAGAGCCGCATGTATGTAATTCTTAAACTGAATGATGAATATGTGCCTTATTCAACAGACCAGGATCGTATAGCTCTGTTTCTGGGTAATGAATGCCGGGGTGTCAGCGGACGTAACGTAGATAATAACGGCATATACTTTCCCATCATAGTGTCCGGTGACAATGGTACGACCGAGGGCAAGATGGAAATCAGATTCTACTGTGCCAAGATGAAACAGATATTCATTATGCCTGACTTCCATAGTTTTGTACCAAGTTACACCATAGGTGACGATAGTGACCAGAGCTTTCCGTTTGGAAGCGGCAGTCCTAAATATCCCAAATTCAAAAGTGTCACTGTGCAGGTTCAAGGCGACGTACCATTCACTGTTCAGGACCAGGATATGATAGGAGTATTTGTAAATGGCGAGTGCCGGGGTACAGGTAAGATAGGACAGGAATTCACCGTCTGGAAACAGCAGGATGAAGAGACCTGCCAGATATGTTATTATAGTTCCGCGAATGCAGGCATCTACACTTTAAAGACACCGGTAACACTTACTGATGAGACATATAATGTAATCAACATTAATTTTTAACCGTATGATGATATGAATAAAAGGTTTTTTATTCTGATTGCACTTGCAGCCGGCTTTTGCGCCTGCTCAAATGATGATGACAAGCTGATACAGGAGGAGCCTGCTCCTGTAAGGAAGATATCAATAGAGGTTATTGAAAACCCCATGGTCATCGATGGCACCAAGGGAAGTTTATCCGCCACACGTGGTTCAGTGATAAGCACATCATCGCTGAACTCATTCAAAATGAATTATGAGAGTGCTGAATATTCCGTATCCAAAAGCGGTGACACATGGAATACCACACCAGACTCCTGGCCTTATGGTGTAGATTATGATGTACCCATTACTTTCTACGCATATAATGGCGGCGAATACCAGTACCCTGGTGATTATATATCATTTACTATTGATGAAAATGCCGACAAACAGAAAGACCTGCTTGTTGCAACAGATAACGTCTCTTACAATTATGCTCAAGGTAAGGTCACCTTGGCTTTTGACCATGCTTGTGCCGCGGTTGACTTCCAGTTGTGTATATCAAACACTCTAAGAACTGCTCTGGGAACGGACCTGTCCATTAACAGTGTCACATTGGTAAACATTAAAAATACCGGTAAATACTACTATTCCACCGGATGGAGTGGCCTTGACGGCAGTGCTTATTATACATTGACCAACAGCGTTTTTTCATTGGGAACCTCCCTGCAAACATTGGGTTGCGGTACGCTTTTCCTGATTCCTCAGACATTTGGAGCGGATACCGGACTGAGAATTAACTACACAGTCAGCGATAATCAAAAGGAAACCTTTGTATCCATGGCAGGATATGAATTGAAAGCCGGTAACCAATATACGGCAAACATAAAATTAGGTACGGCACATATAAACTAAACTGATGAACAAATGAAGAAAAGATATATATCCCCAAGTACAAAGGTCTTTACAAGCAGTTTCCACCAGTCACTGTTGCAAGCCAGTGTCACAGTAAAGGACCTCATCCCCCAAACACCAACCTGGTTTGGAACTGATGAAATATAAAAAACGCACCCGAACAGGGTGCGTTTTTTCTTTGTTTGGGAACTACTGATAAATAGTTCCCTTATTTTACTTCCCAGATGTCGTTGGTTTCCAGGAGTTCTGCAAAGTTGTGATACTTCTTGGCGGCCTTTACCTCCTCGATTTGAGCGGTTACTGCATCGTCGTAGGTGGGTGCCTCAACATCGCGGATAACGCCCAAAGCTACGGGGAATCCGTCGCCGTCGCCCATTAGGGCAAGTTTGAGCTGCAGGGTGTTGTCCTGGCAGTGGGCATCATGTACAAGGATATCCTTCAGGGTTATGCCGTTCTCGCCAATCTTTACGACCTTAAGACCGAATCCCTCCTGAACCAGTCCGAACTCATTGTTCTCACCGAATACCAGGGGCTGGCCGTGCTTTACGTAGATGGCGTTCTTGGCGCGACCCTCCTTGTTATATACTGCATCGTGGGTTCCGTTGTTGAATATAACGCAGTTCTGCAGGATTTCGCAGACCGATGCACCCTTGTGGTTGTATGCGGCCTTGAGGATATCAACGGTGCCGGGAGCATCGGTGGCAACGGCGCGGGCAAAGAAATGACCGCGTGCGCCAAAGCAGAGCTCTGCGGGACGGAACGGATCCTCAACGGTGCCGTAGGGGCTTGACTTGCTCACAAAGCCACGGGGTGAAGTAGGTGAGTACTGACCTTTGGTCAGACCGTAGATACGGTTGTTGAGCAGAATCATATTGAGGTTGATGTTACGGCGGTTGGCGTGAATGAAGTGGTTTCCACCGATAGCCAGACCGTCACCGTCACCTGAAATCTGCCATACGGTCAGGTCGGGGTTGACTACCTTGCAACCGGTAGCAATGGCAGCGGCACGGCCGTGTATGGTGTTCATACCGTATGTAGCCATATAGTGGGGCAGACGGCTTGAGCAACCTATACCTGAAATTACTGCGGTATTGTATGGAGCTACTCCGATTTCGGCCATAGCCTTGTGCAGTGATGCCAGGAAAAAGTGGTCACCGCATCCGGGGCACCAACGGGGCTGTCCTTTCTTGAAATCTTGTGCTGTATATTCCATAATTATTTTACTTTGGCTGTTGGCTATTAGCTGTTGGCTATTAGCACTTGGATTCTGATAAATCAATTTTCAAGAATTTTCTTGAATGCGTTAACTAACTCTTCAACCACAAACGGCTGGCCTTTAACCTGATTGAACTGGTAGGGAACAAATCCGTCAACCTTCATGCGCAGGAATGCGGCAAGCTGACCCATGTTCTGTTCAGCTACAACCACCTTCTTATACTTGGTGAGAACCTTAGCTGCGTTTGCGGGCAGCGGGTTAATAAACTTAAAGTGAGCGTGAGCAACCTTCTTGCCCTGAGCGCGGAGCTCCTCCATTGCGGCACGCAGATGTCCGTAAGTACCACCGAATCCAACAATCAGCAGGTCTGCATCATCAACATCACCTATTACCTCCAGATCAGGAACCTGGATGTTGTCAATCTTCTGCTTGCGCAGACGTGTCATCAGGTCATGGTTCTCAGGGTTGGTGCTTATGGCACCGGTCTGGTTGTCCTTTTCCAGACCACCCAGGATATGGGTGAATCCCTCACGACCGGGAACAGCCCAGTAACGGGTACCGTTCTCGGCACGCATATACGGAGTCCATTTGCCCTTGAGTTCCTCAGGGACATAAGGAGGATTGATGGCGGGATATTCTGCCAGGTTAGGCAGTTTGAATGCAGCTGAACCGTTGGCTACGAATGCATCGGTCAGGAGTACTACCGGAGTCATGTGCTCCAAGGCCATCTTACTGGCCTGGAATGCGGCATCAAAGCAGTCAACGGGTGATGTGGCTGCTATTACAGGCATGGGGCTCTCACCGTTACGGCCAAACAGAACCTGCAGCAGGTCTGTCTGCTCAGACTTGGTGGGAAGTCCAGTGGCAGGACCACCGCGCTGAACATCCAAAACAACCAGCGGCAACTCCATGATGACAGCCAGGTTCATGGCCTCTGACTTAAGGCAGATACCGGGACCTGATGTAGATGTAACAGCCAGGGCACCGGCAAATGATGCACCTACGGCCGATGAGCAGCCTGCAATCTCATCCTCGCACTGAACTGTAGTAACACCCAGTGACTTGTGCTTGGATAGCTCATGCAGAACATCGGTAGCAGGGGTAATAGGATATGAACCCAGATAGAGCTTAAGGCCGGCCTTCTCGGCAGCGGCAATGAAACCGTATGCGGTAGCCTTGTTACCGGTAATGTCCATGTAACGGCCGGGCTCTTTCTGCTTTGATTCAATGCGGTATACGTTCATTGCACTGCTGTGAGTGTTGTGACCGTAGTCATAACCGGCCTGGATAACCTTGATGTTGGCCTGTGCCAGCTCAGGTTTCTTGGCAAACTTGTCACGCAGATAGTTGAACGCAATCTCCAGGTCGCGGCTGAAAAGCCAGCATACCAGACCAAGAGCAAACATGTTACGGCACTTAAGAACGGCCTTTGCATCCATACCGGTGTCGGCAAGTGCATCCTTAACCATCTGGGTAAGGGGGCATGCAATTACGCGGTCAGGATCAACTCCCAGCTCTGCCAGGGGATCATCGGTCTGGAAAGCGGCCTTTTCAAGGTCGGCCTTCTTGAAAGCGTCGGTATCCATGATTATTGTGGCGTCCTTCTTGGCATACTTGAGCTGTGTCTTGAGAGCGGCAGCGTTCATTGCTACCAATACATCACACTGATCGCCCGGGGTGTATACCTTACCGGCGCCGATATGTACCTGGAAACCTGAAACACCGGTAAGTGAGCCTTGCGGGGCGCGGATATCGGCAGGATAATCGGGGAAGGTACTGATACTGTTTCCGACCGTGGCCGAAACAGTGGAGAAGATGTTGCCGGCCAGCTGCATTCCGTCACCGGAATCGCCCGAAAAGCGGACAACTACCTGATCCAATTCTTTTACTGTCATAACTTTTTGTATAGTGTTTATTGATTCTGCATACTAAAACGGCGCAAAATTACAAGATTATTCCGTCCGATATCCATTATACATATATTAATTAATTGATTTTAGCATATTAAATGCCTTTATTTAAAAATATTCCGCATATATGCAATAAAATATACAAAGAATATACAATATGATGTTTTGCACAAAAAAAGCGGAATTCCTGAACGATCCAGAAATCCCGCATAATCTTTAAAGTAATGCTCTCTGATTATTTTTTCTTAAACAGCGAAACAATCCAAAGCAGAACTACAGCGCCAATCACTGCGGTTACCAATGAACCGAACCATCCTCCCCAGTGAATGCCCAGCCAGCCCAGCAAGGAGCCGCCAAGTATACCACCAAGAATACCTACAAGAAGGTTGATCCAGAATCCAAATCCGCCACCCTTCATGATTTTTCCAGCCAGGAAACCGGCCAGAACTCCCATAACAATCGAAATAATAATGTTCATATCTGTTTATTTAGGTTAGTGAAATAGTCCTTTATAATATCAGTATTTCAGAATCCGAAACCGCCTCCAAAACCGCCCATTCCACCGCCGGAACCAAAGCTTACGTTTGCAGTGTGTTGAGCCTGTACCGGAACACCGTCCTGCTCGGCAGGAATCCAGTCCGGCATGATCATTATGGTGCGCAATGCCTCTTTATCCATAATGAATACCTCGGCATTGCGTGTAACGGTGGGATTTATAATGGAGCCGTCGGTATCAATAGTAAATGATACAGTGGCCTCGCCGTTAATCTTTTGGTTCTTAAGATTCTCGGGATAGTTTGTGTTTGAACGGATAAACTGCTGCATTTGGAAAGTTCCTCCGGGGAATGTTGCCTGTGCTGGTCTTGGTCCTTGCTGAGCACCACCTGGGGCTCCACCGGGAGCACCGCCTGGCATTCCTCCACCGGGGAATCCTCCTCCAAATCCTCCAAAACCACCTCCCATACCCGGGAATCCGCCCATTCCGCCTCCATTCTTGGATTTTTCAATCTCTTCGGCGCTTGGCATGGGATCAATTCTCATGGGAACTCCCATACATAGTACAGCATGTAGAGAATCTATGTACTGTGAATAATTGGGGAACTGCAAGTCCGACTTAAGCAGTAAACGGTACCATTTTTTTGCATCACGCAGAGCTACGGTGTCGTTATCCATACGCCATTTACCCAAGCAAATTGTTCCAAGCCAGGCTTGAGCGTTCAGTACATTGTCGTCCTTATTGTTAACTTCGTCAATCTTAGGATAGCTTTCAAGCAGCTTTATGCTGCCGTCAACGTACGAAGTCTCTTTTTTGTACTTGCCGTAATCATTATAAAAACGGGCCAGCATGGTTATGGCACGGGTGTCGCCTGCTTTTACCGCTTTCTTGAGCCATTTTGCACCTTGTGAAAAGTATCCGTCGTTCTCGGGCTTATTAAGCCAGAATATGTAAAAATAGTTTCCAAGATTAAACTGGGCATCCACATTGTCCATCTTTGCCGATGCATCCAGAAGGTTAAGACCCATTGACAGATTTGCTTTAACGTTCTTTCCTGATACACATTCCACGCCCAACAGATTCATGGATTCGGCATCACCTTTAACTACACCTTTCTTATATTTGTCAATTGTCTGTTTCATAGCGGGGTTAGTGAGTTCAATCTTATTCATCTCCGCTTTGATAGAGTCTGTGTTTGCTTTTTGTGCCAATGTCGGTAAGGAGAAAAGGACCGACAGAACTACTGATACAAGTTTTGCTCTCATTTGCATTATTAATTAGTTGTTGCAAATATCGGAATTATACTTAATGAGTAAACAATTTTTCACAAAAAAAATGGGGGTCCCTGTTAAGAACCCCCATTTGTTATTAAGAGTATGGTCTTACGCCTTTGCTGTGGCAATCTCCTCTTTCTCTTTCTTGGTCTTTTTCATAACCAGATAAGCAGTAGGAGCAGCTACGAACAGTGATGAGCATGTGCCGAATACAACACCCAGAATCATTGCGAATGCAAAGCTACGGATGCTGTCGCCACCCAGGAAGAATATAGCCAGCAATACGATCAAAGTACTTACTGATGTATTGATGGTACGAGCCAGTGTGGTGTTCAGGGCATCATCGAACAACTGCTTGCGGTTGCGCTTGGGATAGAGACCGGTAAACTCACGGATACGGTCAAATATAACCACCTTATCGTTGATTGAGTAACCTATAGCGGTAAGTACGGCACCAATGAATGTCTGGTCAATTTCAAGTGAGAACGGCATCCAGCCCCAGCAGATTGAATACATACCTATTATAATAAGGGTATCAAAGCATAGGGCAAAGATAGCGCCTACTGAGTAAGCAACGTTGCGGAAACGGATCAGGATGTACAGGAAGATGGCTATCAGAGCCAGGATCACTGAGATGATAGCACCGCGTGTGATATCCTCGGCTATTGAAGGACCAACCTTCTGTGAACTGATGATTGAGCCGCCGTCACGATTCTCACGGTCAATGAATGTAGCCAGTGTCAGGTTTGAACTGAGCTTGCCGGCCTTTTTGAGTGATGTAAAGAGGAACTCTTCAATCTCGGAATCAATGGTCTCGGACTCTTCATCGATACGGTAGTTGGTTGAGATACGGATGGTCTTGTGGTCAGTGCCAAGAGCAATAGCCTGAACATTGTCCTCGGTGATTACATCCTGAAGGATTGCGCGAACCTCCTCGGGCTCAACCGGCTGTTCAAACTGTACTACAAAGTTACGGCCACCTGTAAAGTCAATACTCTTGCTAAGTCCGCGTACTGCCAGGAATGCAATGCAGATAACTGCTGCTGCACCAAATATAACAAATGACTTTTTGGCGGCTTCCATGAACTTGACCGAAGTGTTCTGCATAAGGTTCTTTGAGAAACCGGTGGTGAATGTCAGGTTCTGGAACTTGCCCTTGCCAAGGAAGTGCTCATAAACGATACGTGTCAGGAATACTGCAGTAAAGAATGAGCATACAATACCTATGATAAGTGTGGTGGCAAATCCGCGGATAGGACCTGTACCAAAGTTGAACAGGATAATACCTGTGATGATCGAAGTAAAGTTGGAGTCAAAAATGGCCGAGAAGGCGTTCTTGTAACCATCGGTCAGAGCTGACTGTACGCTCTTGCCGCTCTTGAGTTCCTCCTTGGTGCGCTCGTAGATAAGCACGTTGGCATCGACAGCCATACCCAGGGTAAGTACTATACCGGCAATACCTGACATGGTCAGAGCTGCCTGGAATGAGGTAAGGATACCCAGAGTAAAGAAGAAGTTGAGCAACAGGGCTCCGTTTGCAATCATACCCGGAATGAATCCGTATATGATGCACATATAGATCATCAGGATTACAAATGCTATGATGAATGAGATGAATCCCTTCTGGATTGACTCCTGACCAAGCGAAGGACCTACAATATCCTCCTGGACAATCTTGGCAGGAGCAGGCATCTTACCTGATTTGAGCACGTTGGCAAGGTCTTGAGTGTCCTCAACGGTAAAGTTACCGGATATCTCGGAACGTCCGCCGGTAATCTCATCATTAACGCGGGGAGCGCTGTAAACATAACCGTCAAGTACAATGGCAATGCCACGACCTACGTTCTGCTTGGTAAGGGTTGCCCAACGGCGTGCGCCCTCGGTGTTCATAGCCATGCTTACAACAGGATTTCCATGCTGGTCATAGTCAGCTTTTGAGTCAACTACAACATCACCTGACAGGTCTGGCTGACCGTTCTTGTTGTCGCTCTTTATGCAGTAAAGCTCAAATACCTGATCGGTGCCCTCGGCGGGTGCTACACCCCACATGAACTTAAGGTCACGGGGCAGGATAGCCTTGGCCTCGGCGCTGTTAAGCATGCTGTTAATCTGGGCAGTATCGGCTGAACGTGCAATACCTGCAACCCAAGTGTCATATGAGTAGGGCTGAAGGCGGGCAAACAGCGGGTTGCTCTTAAGCAGAGCCTCGCGCTGTGCAGCTGTTGACTGAGCACTCTCCTGAGCATCGGCATTGCTGTTAAGTTGTGCAGCCAGGTCATCGGAACCGGCCTGAGTTTCTTGCTGTGCGGCAGGAGCAGGCTCTTCCTTAGCCTCCTGAGGATTCTCATCGGCATACTTTTGAGCCAGACGGCTGTCAAGACGAGTCAGATAGTCCGAAATCTCAGACATTTTGTAAGTCTCCCAGAATTCCAGGTTGGCAGAACCCTGAAGGAGTTTACGTACACGCTCAGGCTCCTTGATACCAGGAAGCTCAACCATGATACGGCCCTGCTTTCCTGCAAGTTCCTGAATATTGGGCTGTGCAACACCAAAACGGTCAATACGTGTGCGCAGAACGTTGAATGAGTTGGCAACGGCTGCATTGACCTCTTCCTTAAGTACAGCAATTATTTCTGCATTTGGTGTCTGTGAGTTAACCTTTTCTTTGAGGTTTGATGTGGCAAAGAAAGTGCTCAGCTTGGCATCGGGACCTGCTATCTTGGCGAATTCCTCGGCAAAGATGTCTACAAAGTTGTCCTGACTGCTAACGGCACGTTTCTTGGCGGCAGCAAGAGTCTCGTTAAAGAGAGGATCCTGGCTGTTGCCTGCAAGAGCCTTGACTACATCGGGGATAGAAACCTCAAGAATCACGTTCATACCGCCCTTAAGGTCAAGACCCAGACCTATCTGCATCTCGCGGCACTCTTTGTATGAATAGATTCCCAACCAGACCTTTTTGTTCATTACGGAGTCAAGATAGGCCTGTTCATCCTGACTCTGGGCAGCTTTGTTCTCAATGCTGCGAGTCTTGAAGGTAAAGGAGAGATAGAACAGACACACCAGTGTCAGTGCTATCGCAAAAATCTTTACGAATCCTTTGTTTTGCATACTTTTATTGTGTTATTAAATTATTTGTGCGCGTGTGCGTAAATTTCAAGGGTGCAAATATAGAGATTTTTTTGGTCCGCCATATCATACTCATTCCTTTTAATAGTATTTCCCGCTAAAAAACGTATCTTCGCACCATTATGAGAATACGATTTGCACTTGTCCTTTGTTTTTTGCCGTCCTTGATGACCGCGCAGAGTATGCCGGATTGGGAAAATCCGGCGGTTATAGGCATTAACAAACTCCCGTATCATGTGACGTTGGGCAATCCCTCAACGCACAGCAGTAACTCTGAAGTAACCTATCTGGACGGAACATGGAAATTCCGTTGGTCGCCTGATCCCGACAGCCGGCCTTCCGGTTTTTTTGAACCAGGTTATGACGTGAGCGGCTGGGATGATATCCATGTGCCGTGCGACTGGCAGATGCAGGGTTTCGGTACTCCCATTTATACCAATTCCCGTTATCCGTTCCGCCGTGACCATCCACGGGTGACGGGGGAGCCCGACCGCAGTTGGACTGCATATGAGAACCGTAATCCTGTGGGCAGTTATGTGACGTTTTTCAATGCATCAGATATTCCGTCGTATAACTGGATTCTGGAGTTTGAGGCTGTGAGTTCGGCATTCTACGTATGGGTGAACGGTCAGAAGGTAGGATATAGCCAGAACAGCATGTCTCCGGCCGAATTTGACATAACCCCGTATCTGCAAGAGGGTGTGAACCGTCTGGCTGTTGAGGTCTATCGCTGGTGTGACGGCTCATACATAGAGGATCAGGATTTCTGGCGCCTAAGCGGCATATTCCGTTCCGTAAAGCTGTGGTGCCGCCCGCTGCAGCATATATCCGATTACAGCATATCTCTTATCCCGTCGGCCGATTTCAGCAATGCCAGTGTCAATGTGGGCTTACAACTGACCAACCAAGCCCCAAAAGGAAAGTCTGATAACCTGACGGTAAGAGTGAGCCTTATGGGCAAAAATACCGATGGAAAGGAGATAAATCAGATTCTTTCGGGCTCGGTTAAGAGCCTTAAGGCAGGCGATACGCTCTCTCTGACAATGAAAGGTATCCTGGAGCGTCCGCTCGTATGGTCGGCCGAGAAACCACACCTGTATGAGTGCCTGATAGAGTTGCTGGATGCCAAAGGAAACCTTGTAGAGAGTTTTGTGCAGAACACCGGTGTAAGACGCATTGAAAAACGCGGAGAGGTGATGTACATAAATGACCAGCCTGTAAAACTGCGCGGCGTGAACCGTCATGACCATCATCCGCGTACCGGCCATTATGTTGATGCCGCCACGACTGAGCTTGATATAAAGCTTATGAAACAGGCCAACATCAACATGCTGCGTACATCACATTACCCCGATTCACCGATACTTTACGAGCTTTGTGACCGTTACGGACTCTATGTTATGGATGAGGCCTGTCAGGAGTCACACGGATTCGGACTGCGCAACCGGCAGATGGGTAATGACCCGGTGTGGATGAAAGCGCATGTGGACAGGGCCGAATCATTGGTGAAAAGGGACTTTAACCATCCGTCCGTACTATTCTGGTCACTCGGTAACGAGGGTGGAGCGGGAGTTAACATGCGTGCCATGCGCAACAGGGTGGATGAACTTGATTCCACACGTCTGGTGTTCTGTGATACGGACCTCTCGGTATCGGACCTTTATGATGACAGCTACCTGTCACCCTCACGGCTCAGACAGGTGGCTGAGAGAGTATCGGACCGTCCGTTCATAATGCGTGAGTATGCCCATATGATGGGTAACTCAGGCGGCAACCTCACGGAGTATTGGGATGTGATTTATTCCGATCCCAGCATTGCCGGAGCAGCCATTTGGGATTTTGTGGACCAGGGTATAGCCAAACCCATAGACGGATCACCGCTTGCGTATAAGGGCAGCGGCCTGAAACTTGAGGAGGGCGAGTTCTGGGCATACGGAGGAGACTTTGGCGATATGCCCAATGACGGTGCTTTTGTAATAAACGGCCTGCTGGCCCCCGACCGCACCCCGCATCCGCACTACTATGAGGTCAAGCATGTGTATCAACCACTTAAGTTTGAGTTGCTGAATGTGGATGAAGAGGAGTGTTATGCATATGTCAAAGTTCACAATCTGGACTATTTTACTGACTTAACAGAATATGATTATGATTTCAGAATCATGTTTGATGACGGACGTTTTATAGAAGCAGATGAAACAGATAAAAAGTGGACAAAACTTGATGATAAGGGAGTTTTAAAGATTCCGTTTCTTTCAATGGCCATAACATTAAAAAATTCTTCCTGTAAAATGATCCCGTTCAAAGATGTTGTTCTTCAGGTTTTTGCCAAACTCAAAGAACCTACGCTGTGGGCAGACGCAGGATATGTTGTAGCATATGACCAGTTCCTTGTATGGAAACCTAAAGTTGAGAATTTTGACTGGGATGCCCCGAGTTCCGGTAAGATTCTGAAACGGAATAAGGATATTGAATCAACTCCTGACGGTGGTTACAACATCAAGTGCGGGGAATACATATATTCTGTTGATTCCATAGGCGCTTTGACTTCCATAAAATGGAGAGAGAAAGAGTATCTGGCCGGACCTCTTGAACCTGATTTTTGGAAACCGGCCAATGACAACCAGATTCGCAATGATTATGAGCGCGCAATGGGTGTATGGCGCAATGTGGGACCTGAAAGGAAAGTGATTGGCAGTGAAATCCGCACGGTCAAAAGGAACAAAATGAAATATACTCAACTCCGTT
>CACWIN010000025.1 GCA_902760965.1 uncultured Bacteroidales bacterium
CTGAACCCTGTTGCCTTTTACTTTCTTTGCCATAGTAGTATGAACTCCTTTCTGTTATTACGCAATGATTCTGATGTCTTTCCAATCGCAATAGCCGTTGGCAACTGCCTCCTTAAGAGCGGCATCAAGACCCTTCTTGTTAATGATTCTCAGGCCGGCAGCACTGAGTTTGAGGCTGATCCAGCAGTTCTCCTCAACATAGAAGAACTTCTTGGTGAACAGGTTAACATCAAATGTTCTCTTGGTTCTGCGCTTTGAGTGAGATACATTGTTGCCAACCATTGCCTTCTTTCCGGTGATCTGACAAATTCTTGACATATCTAGCTTTTTTTATTCGTTTTTTACACTGTTCTCAAAACAGGGTGCAAATTTAGGTGATTTATTTTATTCTTCCAAATAAACCAGAGGTTTTTTTAACGTCGCTTTGCTCCAGCTGTTTCGGGGCTGCGCCCCTACGTTGGCTATTGGCTATTGGCTTTCGGGCCAGAGGCCCGCTCAAATCGTATTGAGCCAATAGCTAACAGCCAATAGCTAATAGCCAAAGTCTTACAGCCTGGTGTTTGAATAAATCGGAACGTCAATGGAGCAAAAATCCCCGTCCAGGTACTTGAAATAGCCGGTGCAGGCAATCATAGCCGCATTATCGGTAGTGTACGAGAAACGCGGAATGAACACCTTCCAGCGGTATCGGCGTGCATGGTCCTGAAAAGCCTCACGCAGCCCTGTGTTGGCCGATACCCCACCGGCAACGGCAATCTGCGTAATGCCCGTATCCTTGGCTGCCTGACGCAGTTTTTTCATCAGGATCTCAACAATTGTACGTTCCAGCGATGCGCACAGGTCCTCCTTGTGATGTTCAATGAAATCAGGATCTTCCTTAACCCAGTCACGCAGATTGTACAGGAAAGACGTTTTAAGGCCGCTAAAGCTGTAATTGTAGCCTGGAATATTGGGCTTGCTGAACATATACGCCTTGGGATTGCCCTGACGCGCCAACCGGTCAATAATCGGACCGCCGGGATAACCAAATCCCATGACCTTGGAACATTTGTCCATTGCCTCGCCGGCAGCATCATCGATAGTCTGGCCCAGAATCTCCATTTTGTTATATGATTCCACCTTGACAATCTGTGAGTTACCGCCCGAAACCAGCAAACACAGGAACGGGAACTGAGGAGTTTCAAGTTCCTCGCCGGGCTGCTTTATGAAATGAGCCAGGATATGTCCCTGCAGGTGGTTGACCTCTATCATGGGGATATTCAGCGATCGGGCAAAACCTTTTGCAAATGAGACGCCAACCAAAAGCGAACCCATAAGGCCCGGACCGCGGGTAAAAGCTACCGCACTGAGCTGATCGGCATTGATTCCTGCCCTTTTCAACGCGGTATCCACCACCGGAACAATGTTCTGCTGGTGAGCGCGGCTGGCCAGTTCGGGCACCACCCCTCCGTACTCCTCATGCACTTTCTGGCTGGCCACCACATTTGACAAAAGCTCTCCGTTACGGATAACGGCAGCCGACGTATCATCGCACGATGATTCTATACCCAGGATATAGACGTCTTTTTCCATTTTTTCACTCCATATTTTTTAATGGCGTGCAAAGATACAATATTATTTGCCTACTTTTGCACTCAATTACTTCATACCACCTAATATACGATGATCTGGAACAAAAAAATGGAGTGCATGTCGCGCGACGAGATGCACGCACTGCAGAGTGAAAAACTCGTTAAGATTGTAGCACACGCCTACAACAACTCACCTTTTTACAAAAAGAGGTTTGATGAGCACGGAGTCCGTCCTGAGGACATCCGCAGTATTGACGACATCGTAAAATTGCCTTTTACAGTTAAGAAAGACCTTAGAGACAACTATCCTTTTGGCATGATGTGCGTTCCCATGACCCAGATTCTGAGACTGCACGCATCATCGGGCACGACAGGAAAGCCCATTGTTGTAGGTTATGTCCAGAAAGACCTGGATAACTGGTCCGAAGCCGTGGCACGCTGCCTTACAGCATACGGACTTGGCAATGACGATATGGTTCAGATTGCATATGGCTACGGACTCTTTACCGGCGGCCTTGGCGCTCATGACGGAGTTCAAAAGATTGGCGCCACAGTAATCCCTACCAGCAGCGGCAACACGCAGAAACAGCTTCAGCTTATGCAGGACTTTGGTGCAACGGCACTTGCCTGCACCCCATCCTATGCTCTTTACATGGCCGAGGAGATACGCAAGCAGGGACTTGACATAAACAACTTTAAGCTTAAGGTTGGCATATTCGGCGCCGAGCCTTGGACCAATGCCATGCGCAAGGAGCTTGAGGAAAAACTGCATATCAAGGCATTCGATATTTACGGTCTGACCGAAATAAGCGGTCCCGGTGTTGGCGGCGAGTGCCAGTGCCAGTGCGGAACCCACCTTTGGGAGGACCTGTACTATCCCGAAATAATTGACCCGGTTACACTTCAGCCTGTTGAACCCGGACAGAAGGGAGAGCTGGTATTCACCACCCTTGACAAGTGGGGCATGCCTATGATCCGTTACCGCACACGTGACCTTACCTATCTTAATTATGACAAGTGCGATTGCGGCCGTACCGCCGTACGCATGGGTAAGATCCTGGGCCGAAGCGACGACATGATGATTATCCGCGGCGTGAATGTATTCCCGTCACAGATTGAGTCAATCCTTCTGGAGTTCCCTGAGTACGAGCCCTACTTCCTTATTGAGGTGGACCGCATAAACAACACTGACACATTTGATATCCAGGTTGAGGTCAAGCCCGAATTCTACACTGACCAGGTTAACGAACTGGTTCGTCTGCGTCAGCGCCTGACCGCACGCATCCAGAGCGTTGTAGGTATCCAGCCTAACATCAAGATTGTTCAGCCCGGTACCATTGAGCGCTCAACCGGCAAGGCCAAGCGTGCCATTGACCACCGCAAATTTGAGTAATAACCTAATCAATATCCCCAACTATGCTTATCAGACAGATTTCAGTTTTCCTGGAGAATGAGAAGGGAAAGTTTGCCGAGCTTGCAAGACTGCTTGGTAACAACAACATAAACATGAAGGCATTCACCGTTTCCGAGACTCAGGATTTTGGTATTGCCCGCATCATAGTGGAGCGTGACCAGATTGAGCGCGCATTCAACCTTATCAAGGCCAACTCGTACGCCGTAACCATGACTCATGTGGTGTATCTGGAGTGCGCCAATGTGCCCGGTGCTATGGCTAACGCCATGGAAAGGCTTTCGGCTGCAGGGATTTCGGTTGAGTATATGTACGCTTTTGCTGATTCTTCATCGGAGTTTTCACGCGTAATTATCCGTCCTGACAACACCGAACTGGCCAATCAGATTATCCAGGAACTTTAAGTATTGGATTTTTCTTTCCGACTTTTAGATTCACTATCAAAAAAATGTGTACCTTCGCGCTCGGAAAGATGCCAGAGTGATCGAATGGACCGGACTCGAAATCCGGCGTACGGCCTAGCCGTACCGTGGGTTTGAATCCCACTCTTTCCGCAAAATAAGGCTGCCCGAGGGCGGCCTTATTTTGTGGCAAGAGTGGAATGAATATCCCACCTCTTTTTAGTTTCCTAACGGAAACGGGCGGCCTTCCAGGCCGATTCGTCCCTCCGGGCCGAATGATAGCTGCAATATGCCGGCTTTCTACCATCCAGCCGCCCGATGGACGGCCTTATTTTGTGGAAAGAGTGGGATTCAACAAGAATCCTTTTCTTTTTTTCATCATAACTATTCTTAACTAAATTGTTGAAAAATGGGGGGCTTTTAATAAGGGGGGATTTCGGAGAGAAATAGTAATTTTGCAGGCAGATAAAACAACACATTTACTAAGAGCAAATGGGCGGATTTTTTGGAGTCGTCTCTAAGGAGAGATGCATCAATGATCTTTTTTACGGAACTGACTATCAGTCACATCTTGGAACAAGCCGCGCCGGAATGGTAACATACCACCCTGAACTGGGTTTTAAGCGCAGTATACACAATCTTGAGAACGATTACTTTAGGAGCAAGTTTGAATGTGAGCTGGACCGTTTTTGCGGCAACAGCGGAATAGGCGTAATAAGCGATACCGATGCTCAGCCCATGCTCATGAACAGTCACTTGGGACGTTTTGCCCTGGTTACTGTAGCCAAGATAAACAACAAGGAGGAAATCTGCGACAGTCTGCTTGCTGAGAACATGCATCTGAGCGAGTTCAGCAGCGGAAAGATAAATCCCACCGAACTTATTGCGCTGCTTATTATAAAAGGTAAGAACTACGTTGAAGGCATTGAGAACGTGTTTAAGACAATAAAAGGTTCCTGTTCAATGCTTTTGCTTACCGAGGACGGCATTATTGCAGCCAGAGACTCATGGGGACGCACTCCTATCTCACTGGGCGTAAGAGACAACGCCATAGCTGTAACAACCGAGACCACTGCATTCCCCAACCTTGGATTTGAGACCAGACTCTACATAGGCCCCGGCCAGATAATAAAGATTAAGGAGAACGGCTACGAGGAGCTGCGCAAGCCCAACAAGAAAATGCAGATATGCTCTTTCCTGTGGGTTTATTACGGATTCCCCACCAGCTGCTACGAAGGACGTAACGTTGAGGACGCCCGCAATGAGCTTGGCCGTGTTATGGGACGTGAGGACGATGTTGAGGTTGACGGCGCATGCGGTATCCCCGACAGCGGTGTAGGTATGGCTGTAGGTTATGCCGAAGGTCATAAGTGCCCCTATACCAGAGCCGTTGCCAAGTACACTCCCACCTGGCCCCGTTCATTCATGCCTACCGATCAGGCAAGACGTAATCTGGTTGCCAAAATGAAACTTATCTCCAACAAGGAGATCCTTAACGGCAAGCGCCTGGTGTTCTGCGACGATAGTATTGTACGCGGTACCCAACTTAAGGACAACTCACACGAGTTTTACGAGTCGGGCGTAAAGGCCGCTCACATGAGAATATCATGCCCGCCACTTATTTACGGCTGCCCGTTTGTTAACTACTCTGCCAGCAAGAGTGAACTGGAGCTTATAAGCCGCAGGGTCATCCAGGACTTTGAGGGTGAGAATCCTAGCCAGGAAACCCTTAAGAAATATGCTACAACCGGCACACCTGAATACACTAAGATGGTTGAGGAAATTGCCCGCCGTTTGCAGCTTACCACTCTGAAATTCAGTTCAATAGAGGCTCTTGTTAAAGCTATTGGACTACCTAAGGAACGCATTTGCACGCACTGTTTTGACGGCAGCTCGTTCTACACGCTCCAAGAGCAGAACGAACAATAAACAAAACAAAAGCTTGCCGACCGGCAAGCTTTTGTTTTTAATCCAGCATCTCTTTGAATCGCCGCATTCCGGCGGTAGCCACATCCTTTATGTGCACCACACCGCTAACATGTGCGGCAGCCCCTGGATCAGGATCAATCATGTAAATCTTGCAGCCATAAGGAGCGTACTGATACAGTCCGGCTGCAGGATATACCTGCATTGAGGTACCTATAATGAGCAGGATATCGGCCTTGCTTACGGCATCGGCCGCCTTGTTTAGGTTGGGCACCTGTTCGCCAAACCAGACAATATGCGGACGCAGCTGGGCGTTGTGCGGACCACCTTTATCACCCAGTTTAATTGCCTTGTAGCCTATATCCTGTACGTAGCGCTCGCTCCAGTAATCCATATCGGTATAGGTGTCTTCGGGACGGACCTTGGTTAGTTCGCCGTGCAGGTGTATTATGTTGGTGCTGCCGGCACGCTCGTGCAGGTTGTCAACATTCTGGGTTACTACGGTTACCTGATAATCCTTTTCCAGCTCTGCTACAATCTTGTGAGCCTCATTGGGTTGGGCGCTTTCCAGTTTGGCCCTTAAAGCGTTGTAAAAGTTAAGTACGCGCTCCTTGTCACGGTACCAGCCGTCAATTGTGGCAACCGCCTCGACCGGCTCGTTATCCCACAAACCGTTTCCGCCGCGGAATGTGGCAATTCCGCTCTCGGCACTTATGCCCGATCCGCTCAATACTACAATCTTTTTCATCTTACTATATCCATTTCGTCAAGCAGGTAGCCCGCACCTCCAAACTTGTCCATAAACCACAGCACATAACGTATATCCACACAAATTGTACGCTGCAGGTCCGGCTCAAAAATCACGTCACCGCTCATTGCCTCCCAGTTGCCGTCAAATGCCAGGCCGATAAGATTACCCTGAGCATCCATTACAGGGCTTCCGGAGTTTCCGCCCGTAATATCAAGGTTTGTAATAAAGCAGGCGGGAACCTGACCGTCAGGGCCGGCATACTGGCCAAAATCACCATTCTTATAGAGTTCCTTAAGGCGCTCGGGAACACGGAAATCATAATTACCGGGAGCCTCCTTATCAATAACACCCTTCATATTAGTGTAATAATCATACTTTTTACCATCCTTGGTAGTGTAGCCCTGAACGGTTCCGTAGGTCAAACGACACGTGGAATTGGCATCGGGATATGACTTTGATCCCTTGTTCCACTCCATAAGTCCGGCAGTGAATACGGCCGATGCTGAGTCACGCAACGCAGCGGCATCGTATGAGTACGATTGGTTTATCAAAGCGCGGGTATGGCGCAACTGATCATTCAAACCGGTTGCAGGGTCCATAGAAAGGTCCTGGCCGCTGAACGATTCCAGTCTTTCGGGGCTGGTATACGCGCTGTAAATGAACAGGTTGTCAACATTCAGCAATGACAAATCAAGCGAATCCTTGGGACTGGCATTCTGATTATAGAACTTTACCATTGCCTTTGTAATGTCCCTGTCCAATGCCGGATTGTAATTCTTAAAGAACGCAGCACGGTCGGTGCTGTTCATCTGTGCTATTCGTAGCAGCTCAATGTTGCCCAGACTCTCGCTGTAAACAGCATTCCTTACATTGTATTCTGTATTGAGCTTTACATTCTCCTCTATCACATCAATCACGTTACCGTATTTCTGGGCACGCTTTGGATTGGCCAGAGCCCATTCCCTGAACCTGTCCTCCTTTTGGCGCTGACGCTCTATGACTTGAAGATTGGCAAAACACTCTTTCATGCCACGCCATTTTTTCCAGCCGTTTGATGATGAAGCATACTTGTTGGCATACTGCAGATTGACAGTGTCATTTGAGAGCATGCCCTTGCGCATAACCTCTTGGCGAGCGGTACGTGCTGCAATGCGCACCTCCTGGACCTGCATCATCTGCTCCAGCTGGGCAGCAGTCTGAAAACGCTGGGTACGGCCCGGATAACCCATGACCATTGCAAAATCGCCCTCCTCAATTCCCTTGAGCGATATGCTCAGGAAACGTTTTGGACGTAGCGGAATGTTATCCTTGCTATAACTGGCCGGATTGCCGTCACGGTCAGTATATACGCGGAACATTGAAAAATCACAGGTATGACGGGGCCACATCCAATTGTCGGTCTCACCGCCAAACTTTCCGGACGCTTCGGGGGGAGCGCCTACAAAACGCACGTCACGATATACCTTGTTTACTATGATATATTTCTGGTTGCCGTTGTAAAAGTCGGTCACCTGTACCTGACAATCGGGATTCTGTTTCCATATACGGTTCAGCAGGGTATCGGCCTTATCCTTTTTCATGCCGGTAATATTGATCATGCTCTGAAGGAAGGTTACCGTCAGGCCGGGAACGGGTATTTCCTCGTCCTGACTCATAGCCCAAAAACCGTCTTCAAGATAGTTGTGCTCGGGACTTGACAGCGCCTGGATATTGGAATAGCCGCAGTGGTAATTGGTTACCAGCAGGCCGCGGTCCGATATTATCTCGGCCGTACAACCGCCTCCAAAATGCACCACGGCATCCTTGATAGAAGGCTTTTTCTCGCTATAAATATCTGATACATTTATCTTTAGCCCCAGTTTCTTCATGTCAGCCTGGTTCATCTTCTTGAGTGTTGGAAGCATCCACATGCCCTCATCGGCCTTGACCGATACCACTCCCGTCAGGAGCGCCAATATCAATAACGTTCTTTTCATATCGCCATAATAATTATACCGCAAAAATAACATTTTCATTAGGATTATCAGTTTTAAATAATATCTTTGTAGATATATAAGTTTGCGTTATTATAACTTGTATGCTAATGATTAAGACTATAATCAAATATTCCATACTGGCATTGCTGATTTGCATTGCATTTCCTTTCAAGACATTTGCACAGAGCAGCAGATTGCCAGAACGCAAGACATACATGTATGCCATGCGTGACTCGGCACTATATCTCGATGTATATAAACCTGTCAACCCGCGTGAGGATAAGGCTTGCGTAGTGATCCTGTTCGGAGGAGGTTTCTATTTAGGCACCCGCGATAACCTCTATATAAAACAGTCGGCAGAACCTCTTGTGGAGCGTGGATTCACAGTCATATCCATAGACTACCGCCTGGGCTTGCGTGACTCGCAACTCGTTGCTGATCACAACAGCCTGTTCAAATATACTGCCATGTTCAGGAAATGCATAGACATGGCTGTAGAAGACTGTTCCGATGCCATAGAATGGATCTGCCGCAACGCTGATATACTGGATATTAACCCTGACCGTATTGTGCTTACCGGCAACTCCGCAGGAGCGGTAACCGTGCTGGAGCTTGACCATGCCAGGGCCAACTCACAACCTACCGCAAGCTCTCTGCCGGAGGGATGGATGCCAGCCGCCGTTGTGCCATACGCAGGTGGTCTGCTGTGCCGCAAGAAAGACCTCAAGTACAAGACACCGCCGGCACCGACGCTGATGTTTCACGGAACCAAAGATAAGATTGTGTCATACAAGTCTTTTGGAATGCCGTTCCAGCCCAAAATACGTGGTGCAAACAGGATAGATAAGGTCATGGATAAACAGAAATTCGACCACTGGACAATACGCTGTGTAGGCAACCACCATGAGGTATCCTGCTGGCTCCCGGGATCGACCGATATCTTCTGTTCATTTGTGGAAATGGCTTTTGACAAGCGCCCCTCAACACTTGACGCAACACTGAATGAAGCCGATATACCCACCAACCGCTGGACAGGCAAGAATATCTTTGACCTATATCTGAATGACAATTCCAAGTGAAATGAACTGCTACGCATATCGAAAGCCCTACCCTTCTGCCGGGACAAACAAGTAAGAACTGCATTGTTTACAAAAGTGCAACCCCAAGACGATCAGGGCAACTCGCTTTTGCCCGGAGATATAATCAGACTATATGATTTATGATGAAACAAATAGAGGTAGTAGCCGCAATAATTCATGATGAGCAGGACCGCATATTCGCCACGCAGCGCGGATACGGCGATTGGAAAGACTATTGGGAATTCCCTGGGGGCAAGATTGAACCGGGTGAAAGCCCAGAGGAGGCCTTGAAACGTGAGATCTGGGAGGAGTTGGAAACGCGGATATCGGTTGAGCGTTTTGTCAGGACTATCGAGTGGGACTACCCTACTTTTCATTTGGTTATGCACTGCTACTGGTGTCACGTTGAGAGCGGGGCGCTTACGCTTAAGGAGCATGAGGCTGCACGCTGGCTCGGCAAGGATGAACTACGCAGTGTGAACTGGCTTCCTGCCGATTTGCAGCTGCTGAATATTATCTAAAGAATCTAGTAATGATGAGCAAATACACCTTCAAAGTTACCGAGATTACCGGCCAGTACGGGAACAATTACTGATGACAACTGGGAAGATTAGCTAAATTTGCGACTATACTCCACAAATTTATATGAATCCGTGGAGTAGATTCAAGAAAAAGCCAAAGCCATCAAGGAGACATACGGTCAGGCGGTGGATTTTGTGAACTTTGAGACTCTAAAGCCTGTAGTTGAGGCTCTGAATCTCCCTTTGTAATTCTTCCAAGAACTGGGCCGCCTGCCTGCCGTCCATCTGGGCATGATGGAACTGGAATGAGATGGGCAGGGTTGTCTTGAGCCAGCCTTTGCGGTATCGGCCCCACGCCACAAAGGGATTGTTAAAGATGCCGTTATACTGATTGACCAGGCTGTCCAGTTCTGTGCCCGTGACTGCCGATGTGCCAACAATCACGGCCTCGTTGTCCAATATATCCTGACAGGTCTGGCTGATGGTCTCGGTCAGATGCAGGTAGTTGGCATTAAACGCCTCCAGATCATCGCTGACGGGAACATCGCAGAAACTGAGCCCGCCCTTTACGTTATCCACTATCACGTTTATTGCCATGCGGTCGTATTTGTATAGTTTCCCGTTCTGGGGCAGCATGTAAAACTCCTGAATCTTTGATGCAGCACGACCTATGCACCAGCACAGCAACATATTGAACTTAATTCCGCGCCTACGGCTCACCTTACACAACCGTGTAACGTTGAACGTTTTGGTGAGCGTTACCATGGGCATAGGCGACTTTGTCCACAGCTCAAATGCAATGGCTCTATTGGTATCTTTGGGATTGATTTCCTGTTTCATAACTTTACTTTGCTGCAAAGTTAGTTAATTTTGCAACCGATTTTGATTTTATGAAGAAGCGCAAGTGGACATATAGGCTGTTAGTAAAGCTCCCCCTACTCTTTATTGCACTGAGCTTTGCTCTGGTACTGTTGCTGCGCTACGTTCCCGTAATGTACACTCCACTTATGCTTAAACGTACCATCCAGAACCGGGAAGTTGAGACGTTTGAAACACGGCACACTTGGGTAAGCCTGGATCAGATATCGCCCCAACTTGCCAAAGCTGTGGTTCTGACCGAGGACCAGAAGTTTTACGATCATCACGGTTTTGATTGGGACGAGATCAAGAAAATGCGCAACGATCACCTGAACAAAGGGACCAAGCTGCGCGGCTGCAGCACCATATCACAGCAAACCGCCAAAAATGTATTCTCATTTGGTTCCCGCACCGGCATCCGCAAAGTCTGGGAGGCCTACTGGACCGTTCTTATTGAACTGCTCTGGAGCAAGGACCGGATAATGGAGGTTTACCTTAACGTAATTGAAATGGGCCCCGGTATCTATGGAGCCGAAGCCGCCGCCCAACAGTATTTTGACTGCCCCGCCAGCAAACTGACCCGCACTCAGGCCGTATCCATTGCGATTTGTTTGCCTAACCCGCTAAAGAGCAATCCATCTAAGTTGACTCCGTACCAGCGCTCTCGATGCAATAGACTGCTGGAGCAGATGGAATGATATCAACCGCGGTTTAGCCGAGGGTGACGTCGAGGACCATCATTAGGGCAAAGCCAAGCGCAAAACCTATTGTGCCGATGTTGGAGTGGTCGCCCTTTGAAGTTTCGGGGACCAGTTCCTCAATGACCACGTATAGCATGGCGCCGGCGGCAAAAGCCAGCATGAACGGCATGATACCTATTATTGATGATGCAAGCAACAGTACTAGCGCACCGCCAATGGGTTCAACTATTCCGCTAAGAGCACCTATGCCGAAAGCTTTCAATCGGCTGTTACCTTCGGCACGCAGGGGCATGGAGATGATTGCGCCCTCGGGGACATTCTGAATTGCAATACCCAGCGAAAGGGCAAGGGCTCCGGCCATATTGAAATCACTTGTAAGCGCTCCGGCAATGGCCACGCCAACCGCCATTCCCTCGGGGAAATTGTGTATGGTTACTGCAAGCGCCAGCTTGGTTGTGCGTGACAGACGGCTCTCGGGGCCCTCGGGACCACCCACGGGGTGTATGTGAGGGGTTACGTAATCAATTAACAGCAGAAAGGCAAAACCGGCCAGCAAACCTATTGTGGGTGAAACTACCGCGTTTGTGCCGGTTCCCATACCTATTGCCGGAATAAGCAGTGACCACACCGAAGCAGCCACCATTACGCCCGATGCAAATCCCAATAGTATTTTCTGCAACAGGTCCGGCATGTCCTTTTTCATAAAGAACACGAATGCTGATCCAAGTGCAGTACCCAAAAACGGAATTATCAACGCTGTAACAACGGGATTCATAGCCTTTTTTTTTGCAAAGGTATGCAAAATGGCACAAAGGGGGCCGTCCTCAATGTGCCATTTTTTCACTACTAGTGAGTATTGTTGAAGCAGTGGCTAATAAAGATCTTTGCAGCGTTTTTAAACCAAAACACAAATGCAAAAGTTTTTTTGGGCACTGCTAGTTGCCTTTATTCCTTTTTCAATAACCAAAGCGCAGTCTGATTTAAAGGTAGGCGGATACGGCGAGGTTGTAATGAGCCGAAATTTTTACAGCGACAACGTGTATCGCTATTCAAGTCCCACAAAATACAAGGATGACCCCAGTCACGGACGTTTTGATATTCCTCATGCAGTTTTTTATCTGGGTTATGATTTTGGACACGGCTGGTCCATGCAGTCCGAGATTGAGTTTGAGCATACAGGAGCAGGTGCTGCCGTTGAGAAAGAGTACACCGAAGCCGGCGAATGGGAGCAGGAGATAGAGAAAGGAGGCGAGGTTGCACTTGAGCAGTTCTGGCTGCAGAAATCGTTCAAGCCTTGGCTGAACCTGCGCATTGGCCATTTTGTAGTGCCTGTAGGCGCACTTAACAATGCACATGAACCGTTAAACTTTTTTACCGTATATCGTCCCGAAGGAGAGTTCACTATCCTACCCTCCACATGGCATGATACAGGTATAGGCATTTGGGGTGATGCAGGCAACTGGAGCTATGAGTTTCAGGTAATTGCAGGACTGGATGCTTTCATGTTTGACCGCGACAACTTTGTAAAATACGGTGCAACAGCGCCATACGAGTTTAAGGTTGCCAACAACTACGGGTTTGCGGCAAGGATTGACAACCGCTCCATAAAAAACCTCAGGTTAAGCGTGAGCGGCTACTACGGTAACAGCATGCACAACTCATTTCCAAATGACCTTAAGGATACCCGGTACAAAGATGTCAAAGGCCGCACATGGATAGGCAGTTTTGATTTCAGTTACAAAGGCAAGAACCTGATTGTTCGCGGAAACTATGACTACGGTCATGTGGATGACGCTGTAACTATCAGTAACATAAAGCGTAACATGACATCAAACAACGCGCCTTACCGTAAGACTCCAGTTGGTCAGTCGGCCCTGACATATGGAGCCGAGGCCGGATATGACATATTGGGTCTTATGGAGAGGATTAATGACAAACTCTATGTTTTTGGCCGATACGAATATTATGATCCTTACATTCCTTCATCGGACCAGCAGGATTACACTTTTACCGATGTGCATCGCATTGCAGCAGGCATAAACTGGCTGCCTATACCTCAGATTGCGGTCAAGGCCGAGTTTTCGGAGCGTTTCCGCAAGGAGGGTTACAACAACGAGCCGTCGGTATCCATAGGCATAGCATACATGGGATTTTTTAAATAAACAAATAATATAGTTATGAAGAACAAATTCATTTTAGGTATGGCAGCAGCCGCAATGGCTTTAACTGCATGTAACGATTCTGATGACAATAACAGTCAGGATTTTCAGTCCTTTGAGAACGAAGCCAAAGCTGCAGTTGAGCAGTACGTTCCAAACGTAATTTACTCCACTTACAACGATCTGGCCAGAGAGTCCGATGAACTGTACAACCTTTTGGCCGATGCAACAGAAAAAGGTGTTGATGAACTGACTCAGGCCGAGATAGACGCCATCTGCGCAAAATTCCTTCAGGCCCGTCAGTCATGGGAGGAATCGGAGTCATTCCTGTTTGGTGCAGCAAGCGTATTTGGCATTGACCCGCACATTGACACATGGCCGTTGAGTGTTGTTGACCTTGCCACCACTCTAAGCAATGCAGAGCAGGTTGCCAATCTTGAAGGCGAAGACGGTATTGAATATGCCGCCAGCAACATTGGAGAGTCCTTACTTGGTTTCCATGGTATAGAATTCATACTGTTCCGTAACGGACAGAACCGTACAGTCAATGCCCTGCGCGGAAACGAAGACGATGATGCATTCCAGGGAAAGAATGTAACCGGCACCCAGGAACTGATTTACGCTACGGCTGTAGCAGGTGACCTTCGTGACAATTGTTTCCGTCTGTGTGTTTCATGGAACCCCGACGCTCTTGATGAATACAAGGAGCGTTGCGAGGAACGTGAGTTTGAAGTTACAATGACAGGATCCGACAAGACATTCGGTGAGAACATGCTGAACGCCACAAAGCCCGGAAGCAGCTACGCCACATGGCAGGGCACTCTGGCTGAGATTCTTAAGGGAGGCTGCTCCAACATTTGCAACGAGGTTGCCAACGTAAAGATGGGTAACGCCCATAACGGTGAGGATGTAAGTTACATAGAGTCACCTTACAGCAAAAAGTCATTCCAGGATTTTATTGACAACATACTCAGTATTCAGTATTCACTTTACGGCAAGGCCGGTGCTACCACCCCTGAGAGCAAGTCGTTGATAAACATTCTTAAGAGTTACAGTTACAGCAATGCAAACGCACTTGTACAAAAGCTTAACGAGTCTGTTGCAGCACTCAAGGTTTGCCAGCAGAAAGGAGCATTCGTAGATATATATGATGACCAGTCTGTACAGGACGCAATGGACGTTATAAACCAACTTGATGAAGAACTTAACAAGGCTGCCGATTGGGTTACCAAGCAGTAAAATGATATGAAAATAAAAGGAATAAGCACAGCCCTTATAGGGTTGACCGTTGCCGTTGGATGTTCCGACGGCAATAGCGGTATTAATGAGAGTGTAAAAACAAGAGAGCCCGATGCAAAATACGTAGGTCAGGCTGTAGGTAATTTCAGCGCCGATGAGTGGTATCCCGGCGGTCAGCTGGGCACGACCGATAATGTTACAGCCGGATGCTATGAAGATGAGACCCCATCGGTTGAGATTCAGGGACTTACTACGGCTTTCAATCTTGGAGAGGCTGCTTTTGAGCGCAAGTACACCACATCGACAGCCCCGTTCAAGGGATTAGGACCGGCTTACGTACGTTCGTCATGTCTGGATTGCCATCCGGGTTACGGTCATGGCAAACGCCAGTCACAGTACCGCGCCGAGTTTGGTAACGGCTACCTTTTGGTAGTTTATCACCCGGTTGACGGCCAGAACAGTGATGACGGTCCATATGTAGCCGAAGTTACAGGCATGCCGCAGACTAAAGCCAGCAGACCGTTCCTGCCTCCTATCGATGAGGAGCAGATAGAAATAAAATGGCTTTCTGTTTCCGAAATGCCCAGCGGTCTGCCCATGACATTTCCCGACGGCGAGGAGTACAGCCTTATCTATCCTGAGGTTACCATACCCAGATCGGCATTCAACACCAATCCTAATCCGTACGATACCGAGAACCAGGCTGTAGCATTCCGTCTGGAATCAACCATCGGCATCATAGGCTCAGGACTGCTCGATGCAATCCCCGAGGACAGCATACGTGAACAGTATCGCAAGGAGGCGCTTCATGCCGACCTTAACCCTGCGTTCTGGGATAAGGATGCCAACGATTTTGCGGCAGGGGCATGGTACGGATATGAAAGACTTGGAGAGGGCCGTTACGCTGACGGTTCGGCTGCATCGGTCGGAACCAAGCTTCTTAAACGCTTTACTTATGCCATGACTCGCGCCACATTGCAGGATGGCGCTGGTGCAAATGCAATATGGAACATAACCAACGTAAGCCGCAGCGACCGTCCGTACCTGTACACTACTAAGGCATGGGCCAAGGCCATGTCGGAGAACGCGCAGGTTATTGCAGCCATCAAGGCCGACCCCACATCGCCGTATTATGCCGACGGTACCGACAATGGTGTAAAGCAAGCCGTACTGAATTTGCTTGATCCCAACACCAATCAGTTTGACAATGAATGGCATAACTTTACTCCGGAGATGAGTGATGATCAGTACTATAACTTTATGGTATGGCACAGAGGCCTTTCCATACCCCGTGCACGTGACCTTAACCGCTCGGAGGTTCAGCTTGGCAAGGAGGTGTTTAACCGTATAGGATGCGCCAGTTGCCACCGCGCCAAGTGGACAACAGGCGATGACAATTACTGGAAACCGGCAGTTTATGCCGACAAGGAACTGCCCCGTTACCAGAACCAGACCATCTATCCGTATACTGACATGATCCAGCACCGTCTTTATATGAAAAACGGAATTCACGGCAGCTGGTGTCGCACCACCCCGCTCTGGGGCCGCGGTCTTTCCAGACTTAATACCGGAGCCGATGACCGTCTGCACGACTGCCGTGCACGCAATGTCCTTGAGGCTATCATGTGGCATGGTTACAGCCGTGAAAGCGATGCTTACTGGTGCACCGAGAAATTCTACAATCTGTCCAAGGAGGAGCGCGATGCTGTTGTGGAATTCATCAATTCCATCTAACTTTACAGCATGAATACGGAAAAGATTCTCAAGTATATATCTTTCGGTCTTGCAGCTGCCGTCGTTATCATGATGGCGGCTGCTACCGTTATTGAGAAGCTGTACGGAACCCCTATTGCCTTTAGTGCAATATATCACAGTCCTGTATTCATAGCGTTTTGGGCAATCATGGCTGTGACAGGCATTATATGGCTTGTACGTCGCGGAGCTGTGCACAGGGTTGCCACATTTATGCTGCATGCATCGTTCGTGCTCATTCTGGCCGGTGCACTTATTACCCTGATAACCGGCAGGAACGGCATGATTCATTTGCGTCAGGGCCAATCCACTTCAGAATGGATGTCAAAAGACGGATTCCGCCAGGAATTGCCTTTCAGCATTACATTGACCGGATTCAATGTTGACTACTACACGGGGTCCATGGCGGCATCGGACTACAAAAGCAGCGTCCGGATAAGTGATGTGCGTAAAAGCGCTGAATTGGACCGTGAGATTTCAATGAACAATATCCTTAAATACAAAGGTTACCGTTTTTACCAGTCAAGCTATGACGAGGACCTTAAGGGTAGCATTCTTTCGGTCAGTTATGATCCTTGGGGGGTATCTGTAACCTACACTGGATACCTGATTCTTTTGATTTCAATCATTGGTTTCTTTTTCCAAAAAAACTCCGGTTTCCGTGCCGCCGTTACCAGGATCCGCAAACATGTACTTACGGCAACTATTCTTTTTACATGTTGCGGAACTGTCCAGGCAAAGACCGATTACGAGCTTTATGCCCTGCCCGACAGCATTGCCGACCATTTTGCCCGACTCCATGTTTATTACAATGACCGTATAGCACCTTTCCAGACGCTTGCCCGCGATTACAGTCTAAAGGCATACGGAAAGAACGGATACAATGGTTATTCTTCCACACAGGTAGTAACCGGATGGCTGTTCTGGTATGACTGGTGGAAGGTGGTTCCATTCAAGCTTAAGGCAAAAGAGCGCGGCACAAGCACAGAGGCCGAGAAAGAGGCTATCCGCATGGAAGCCGCAACAGGTCAGGCGTTCAGGATATTCCCCATACGCATAGACCAGGAAACGGGACTGGCGTCCGAAAACGGCGACCGGATTGTATGGTTCTCGTGCACCGATCCCCTACCCGAGAATCTGGATTATGGCGTTTGGGTATTCTGTCGTAGGTCTTTGGACCTTATACATGACGCAATTAAGGATAACGACTGGCAGGAGGCCGACCGCATAATACTCAAGATTGGTGAGTATCAGAAAAAGATTGCATCATCGGTATTGCCGTCACGCAGCCGTTTCCGTGCCGAGATGATATATAACGGCATATCACGGCCCATGATTCCGTTCATGGCATCCATAACACTTGGCTTGATACTGTTTGTGGCTACGGGCATAATGATGGCGCGTAACCGCAAAACTCCACAAGCTTTAAGGGTAACGCTTACTATCCTTGCAGCATTACTGTGGATTTATCTGACATTTGTGCTTGGGCTTAGATGGTATATATCGGGACATGCTCCATTTGCCGGCAGTTACTCGGTAATGATGCTTATGGCATGGCTGGTCACTTTGGCCATGATGCTGTTTGGACGGTCACTCCCTATTATACAGCCCATGGGATTCATACTGGCAGGATTTACCATGCTGGTTGCATCGCTGTCCAGCTCCAACCCGCAGGTTACGCATCTCATGCCGGTATTGCAGTCTCCTTTGTTGAGTATTCATGTGCTCTGCATGATGATATCCTATACTCTGTTCGGACTGGTTGCCCTTACCGGAATAATGGGACTTGTAATGCCGCGTATTGAGGCTCAGCATATGCTGCGCGACGTAAGCCTTACAATTCTGTATCCGGCAGTATTCATTCTGACCATCGGAACATTCTTGGGAGCTGTATGGGCCAACATTTCGTGGGGAAGTTATTGGGCTTGGGATCCTAAAGAGACATGGGCGCTTATAACTATGATGGTTTACGGAGCAATGCTGCACGGCAGTACCATGTCAAAGTTTAATAGTCCCAGGTTTTTCCACACTTATGCCATCCTGGCATTCCTTTCCGTCCTTATTACCTATTTTGGCGTGAATCTATTGCTTGGAGGCATGCACTCCTACTCGTAACACTTTATTTGTGCCATCAGTATCTTGAAAAGGCAGTTGAGGCATTCCGCATATCGGCATCGGGAGTTAAGGTTACGTAAAGCTGCACAAGTAATCAATCCGGCTCAGCTCTGGGTCAACCCAGATTGCGGACTCAAGACTCGTGGCTGGTCAGAAACCGAGGCTGCACTCCAAAATATGGTTAAAGCAGCACGAATAATGGCTCATTAGAAAACTCCCTTTTGTACCATTTGTTATCTTTGCAGCCTAATTCAAAACTGACATCAAAGATGACTGATACATGCAAAAAAATATTTACTGCCGCGTTGTTGTTTTCAGCAGCCGGCAGTATTTCATTGCAAGCCGAAAACACCGATTCCATATTTTACAGAATGGACGAGATTGAGGTGACTGCCTCAAGGATAAAGACCACCTTACCCAATGCCGTCCGTATAACCAATATCATGACTGCCGATGAAATCAGCGCATACCCCGTTCAGTCTGTAAACGACGTACTCAAATATGCTGCAGGTGTAGATGTACGCCAGCGTGGTCCCATGGGCGCGCAGACCGATGTAGGCGTACGCGGCGGCAATTTTGAGCAGGTTGCCATACTTCTTGACGGCACAAATATATGTGATCCGCAGACTGGACACAACTCTTTTGATTTCCCGGTTGACATGAGCGATATTGACCATATCGAGGTTCTTGAGGGGCCTGCCGGCCGTGCCTACGGGTCATCATCGCTGATGGGTGCAATCAATATCGTGACTAAAACTGCAGCCAGGACTTCGGCATCGGCACATGCTGAGGGCGGTAGTTACGGATATTCCGCAGGCGGCGTGAGTGCATCGGCTGTAAACAAGGGTTGGAACAACATGCTGTCTGTTGGTTACGGACGCTCTGACGGCTACAGCCGCAATAAAGATGGAGCCCTGAACGCGGACTTTGAATATAAGAAAGGGTTTTACAAAGGCGGCTACTCCGGTGACAATCTGCGCATTAACTGGCATGCCGGAATGAGCATCAAGGATTGGGGCAGCAACACCTTCTACTCCGCCAAATACGATGACCAGTTTGAGCATACCTTAAAGACATATACTGCACTGCAGGCTGAGACCAAGATAGGTGGTTTACACATTCACCCCAGCATCTGGTGGAACCACAGCCAGGACCGCTTTGAACTGATTCGCGGCAGTGAGACTCTGTTTCCTTTCAATTATCATAGATCCAATGTAATAGGAGCCGCACTTAACAGTTGGTTTGACTGGAAGTTGGGACGTACTGCCATAGGTCTTGAACTCAAGAATGAGAATCTTGTGAGCGGCAATCTGGGCGAGCCGCTGGACAATCCCATACATATTAAAGGTACTGAGCGCGACTACATATACGGACTTGACCGCACAAACTTTAGTGTTATTCTGGAGCACAATATCACTATTGGAAAGTTCGCATTGAGCGCCGGAGCAGTTGGCGTGTACAACACATGGAACGGGCGTGATTTTGGCATTTATCCGGGAGTTGATTTGAGCTACAAGCTTACTGATAAGTTTAAGGCTTTTGCTACATATAACACATCACTGCGCCTGCCGTCGGTAACTGAGCTCTATTACAGCGTAGGCGGTTATAAGGCCGACAAACACCTCAAGCCTGAGAAACTGACATCATACGACATTGGCCTACGTTATACCGATTATGACGGAATCCAGGCATCGGTATCACTGTTCTACAATCACGGGGCCGATATGATTGACTGGATAATGGATCTCACCCTACCCCAGGATCAGCGCCATTGGGAGTCAGTCAATTTTACTCAGGTCAACTCTTGGGGAACCGAGTTCAAAGCCTCATTTGACTTTGAAACGCTCATACCGTCACAGCGTCTGTTACGTTCAGCAGACATTGCATACAGCTATATCAGCCAGGACAAAATTGATGTTGAGGGTATCCAAAGCCGTTCTACTTTGGAATATCTCAAACACAAGGCCGTAGCCGGAGTACGTTTCGGAATATGCCCAAATTTGACATTGGGCATAAACTGCCGATATCAGGACCGCGCCGGCACATATACCGGCACTGACGGACAGGTCTATGATTACGAGCCCTATTTCCTGACCGATGCCAGGCTGCAATGGGAAAAGCGCAATCTGACAGTATTCATTGAGGGAAATAACTTGACAGACATAAGCTACATAGACTACGGCTGTGTCCCCCAGCCCGGCATCTGGGCAATCGCCGGCTTCGCAATCAAATTGTAAAATTGGGGAAAGTCCCCTTTTCCACATTTTGGCTTAGATATGCTTAGCGGCCAGAAGATAGAAGATGTAATAGCCCGCCTCAACGGCATAGACTGCGGAGGCAAAGGCACCTCCTGCCCCGACCAACTCTGCCGCGCCCTGGAGCAACTGAAGCAAAGTTGAAAGCGCGAATAAACAAATTTGTCAAATTTCTTGGTTTTTTGACGAAATTGTTTATACCTTTGCAACATGACTCTTACAGAACACATAATATCTGTCATCGGTCTGCATCCTAAAGGAATATCCGCAGATGAGGTAATGGCATGTTTACGGAAAGATTCTGTGTTTCCAGACAGTAGTTATTTCAATATCCTTAATCGGCTGGTGCGTGAGGATAGAGTAATAAAAAAGGACAGCAAACTGTTTCCCAGCCGCTCATTCAAGCCAACATTCCATATTAATCCGGATGCTGAAACCGCCAAACTGTATACTGAATTACAGCAGCAAATCCCTTTTACCGAGCTATGTATTTGGAACACAATTGATATTATGCCTCTGATGCACGATATCCCCAATTTCAACCTAACCATAATCAGCGTGGCGCGTAATGCCATTGATTCTGTGGTTGACATATTGGATAACTTGACTGACCGTTTAGTCTTACGTGATCAGGATAAGGATATTCTTTCACGTTTTGCACCAGGCCGCGAGCTCGTCATAGTAACCCCATTAATAAGTCAGTCCCCAACTGAGATTATAGAAGGAATAACCTGCCCCACACTGGAGAAGATACTCGTAGATATTCTTTGTAACAATTCTCTGTATGCCCTTACAGGTTCAGAGGCATACGCCATTTACACCAATGCTTTTGACCGATATGCCATAAACATCAAAAACTTGTTGCGATATGCCGGCAGGAGAAACAGAAAAACAGAATCAGAAACCATAATTAAAGAAATACAAAATGATTTTACCAGAAAGCCGTTCCCTTGAGTGGATAAAAAAAGTGGCAAAACAAAACCGCCCAACAAACCCAATCCTTGTTGAGAAAGTAATCAGAGCCTTTTCCTTACTGGAATCACTTGCACGTTCAGGATGTCCATTCAAAGAGGCTGCTTGTCAGGGTGGCAGCCACCATCCATTGCATGATTTTTCTCATCATCTTTCTGACTTTTAAATTATTTACTTCTTGAATAACTGCTCACTTGCTCCTTCTAATGAGTATGTCTTTCTCTCTCCCTCGACATTGAATGTCAGGACAGACTTCTCGGGGCTGACCTCAAACACACAGGGAGCACCGACCATCATAGGAAAAGTGAAAACGTAAGAAACCACTTCTTATCTAAAAGCCTTGTATAAACGAAGGTTAAGGCCGATATCCTTTTCATAAACAACTGTTTAATTGGTTGCTACAAAAATATGCAACATTTTTAATAAATAAATATATGATTTAATTATTTGAGGATAACTTATGCCAATTATTTCTGTAGCCGGTCACTTCATCTATCAAGCGATAACGGATGTGGGCCTGATAGACTTCAAGACCAGGATTAGGGACTGTGAAGACTATCTCGTTATTCTGGGCTCGTGTGGGCATGTATGAGCGCATGAGTCCAGGCTTGCAGCCCACGCCCGGAGCGGTAAGCTGAATGCGGGCGGTTAGGTGCCAGCGTTCAGGATTAACGGTGTCGGCCAGCGTTAGGCGGCAGCGCAGCGTTGCTACTCCAGTACTACAAAGATAGTGAAAAATCACTTGAGGCGGATGATGTCACTCCAGCGGGTTGTGGGGTTGGGGCTTCGGTGGTCGTGCTTGATGGCGTTTGCAAAGACGTTGGCCTTTCCTACTGCGTTGCCGCTCAGTCCTTTTTCCGTCATTACTCTAATCATAATGTTTACGATTATTATCCAATTCTTCATTTTTAAAAAGGAAACGGGGATGTACCCCGTCTCCTCGTTGTAATTGATATTATTTCTTCAGTTTAATTACGACCTTGAGCTTTGCTCGAGCTCACTCACGCTCGGAAGTGAGAGATTTTTCTCTCTCACTTCACTCGCTTAATCGTGACCTTTTTGCCGTGGTGGATATACACTCCGGGCTGGGTAGGCTTGCGGCCTATCTTGAAGCCCTGCAACGTCCACCAGTCTGAGTCGTTGTCGGCATCGTCAGCAGCGATGGTGCTGATACCTGTCCGCATTTCGCTCAAGTCGATGACGTAGGGATTCCACGGTGTGCCGATGTTCACGTCGCTGATATAGGTCTGTGTGTTGTCGATGACCACCGTCTCACCATCGATACAGGTGCGCAACTCTAACGACTGTCCGCTGCCCTCACCGGCTATGATGAGATAGTAGAGTCCGCCGTTGGCACGTGTAGCGCCGCGGCACTCGCCACCGATGTAGGCAGCCACCTCGCAGGTGTCAACGCTCTGTTCACCGTCCTTCAGTGCAATCACCATCGACATATTGTCCGGATAGTTGCCGACGGTAGGCGCAAAGAGTCTTGTCTTCTGACTTTCGGACTGAGACTCAGCATTGAGGAGCGTCCTTCTTGCCGCCGCACGTCTGGTGCCTGTAGCGTCAGGATAGACAAACGACTTCTCCTTATCGGCCGTGCTGTTGTACATATAGCCGTGTCCGCTCTCTAAGGCTTTCAGGCTACCCTCCCAGCCGTACTGACTGTAGAAGGCTATGCCGTGCTGCGACTTGACACAGTCGCCCACCTGTGGGTTGGCGGCGGCCAGCGCCTCGCCGACGGTCATCGTCGTCAGTGGCGTATAGCCTATCCAGTTCCATCCTAGTGTCAGCGTGACGGGTGTTTCCGACAGCTTCAGCTGCTCACCCGTGACGGGCACCTGTTCCGGCAACTGCTGACCCTCCACGGCGGGGGTAATCTTCACCTTGTACATCGTGGCGGCCTGTATCCGGGCATCCTCCGGCATCCAGCTGTTGCCGTTGCTGAAAATCATCGCCGACGTCTTGTCCTTGATGAATACATTCCACGGTGTCAGCAGCGGGAATACGGCAGCCGGACGCTGGTCGGCAGGTCTCACGCCCAGCGATACCCAATTCCAGTTCGTGGTCAGCTTCAGGTTCTGCTCCACGTTGTCGCCCTTCGTCCAGATGACGGGCTGGTCGAACGAACCTCTGACGGCATTGAGCCGGAAGGTGTTGTCAACGGGAGAACCGTTGAACGCGTTGATGTTGACATCCGTATAGGCAATGCCTGCCGAGGCATCCCAGATGCGGAAGCTGACGGGTTTGCCGGCATCGGTGTCGCCGTTGCCATAGACGGTCATCGTCACGTAGGTTGCGCCGCGCACCCGCTCGGGTGACGCCACGCCACGGCACTCGTCGCCGATGAAGGCGGCCACCATGCTCTCCGAATTCTCTATCAGGATGCCGCCGATGCGCACCTGTCCGATGTAGTTCATCTGGTGCTCATACAACGTGGGGTCTACGGTCCACTGAGGTTTCTCGCCGCGCACCTTCATCACCACGCGCAGCGGCTCCAGTATCTGGTTGTTGCCTTGCACGCCGATGGTCACGTCGTAGTTGCCCACGGGCACCAGCGGGTTCACCTGGAAGCGCAGCACCTTCGTCGAGAGCGGGTTGATTTCGTCGGAAGCGGTACTGCCCACCAGCGAGAGCCACCGTACTTCTTGATGACGTTCACCGAGTCGCGAGTCCACTTCAGTGTGTTTTGCTGCACGTACGCCGTCCAACGTATGGGCAGCGAGGTGTTGCCGTGCAAGTCGCGCACCTGGTCTACGGTGACGTTGAGCGTCGTGCCCTCTATGTCGCGCGGGCTGATGCCGGCTCCCGTCAGGTTGATAACCACCTTGCGCTCTGAGGCCACAGGCGAGGCGATGAGTCGCGTCTCGTCAGGGGCGTTCTTCAGCGGCGGGGCGTCCTTAACTATCGTGAAAGTACTGGCGGGGGTAATGTCGGTGGAAGTGGTTCCCGCCTCGTGAGTGGGGGCAATGGACGAAAGGGTAGGTACTTTCGTTGTCGCGCCGTTCTCTGTGCCCGTCTTCTCGAAGGGATAGTATGCCACGAGGCCCCGTGAATAGACGTCGGCGGTGTCGATAGTGTTGTAGATGTTGGCAGTGAGGCGGCGCTCGCTCAGTGCGGCGTGCCAAATACGCAACTCGTCGGCATAGGCAAACTTAGTTCCCTTGCCGATAAAGAGTGCGGCACCTGCAAGGGGAGGTATGTCAGCTTCGGCGATAACAGCCGTGCGCTGGCCATTGAGGTAGAAACTGGCAGCCTGACCACGCACCACATTCAAGGCAAGGTGGCGCCACCCGGTGAGGTCAGGGAAGTCGGCAAGGCTGGCCACCGTCAGCGACTTCTGCCCATAGTCGAGCACCAGGTTCTGTCCCTCGTCATAGCGCAGGCGCAGCTTTGCGTTCGGCGAGAGCTGGTCGCCCACCACGGTGGGAGTGGCGGTCTCAAACACCACCTCTTCGGCGGGTTGGGTGCTGTCGGTGCTATTGCCCTTGCTGTACCACAGCTCTATGGCGTAGCTGTCGCCTCGGCTCGTATTTATGCGTGTGATGTCGGCCTGAGCGCCCTCTGAATCATCGATGCGCAAAGCATAGTTCACATTCTCCAGTTTCCATGAGTCAGGTACAATGAAGTCGTGCGTGTGGCACTGGTCGGCGGCGATATGGCCATGTCCCTCGTCCATGGGCCAGTAGTTGACCAGACCGTAGACATAGCCGTCCTTGGCTTGATACTTCGTAGTGGCCGCCTCATGCACGTCGCGCCAGATGTTGTAGAGGCTTAGCGCGTGGATGTCGGCATTGATGCCACCCAGATAGAGGAGGTTGTCATCGGTGTAGCTGATGTTCTGCACTTCTTGCGTCGTCACTGGCTGGTTCTTAAACAGTTCCACGGTCTGTGTGCCATACTGTGCCAACACGTCGAACGTCATGGTCGTTGCATGATAGCTCAGAGCGAAGAATATCCACTCGTCCTTTGGCAGTTTACCGGAGCTGGTGATAGTGTTTCCAACGATGTCGGCCGTCACGCGCCCGTCGTCTTCGATGCCCAATGCCATCATGTTTCCCTGGTGCAGGATGGTGCCGCTGTCATGCCAGTTGAGCCAGAAGTCCATGGCGAAGTCACCCTTCAGGAACACGGGGTTCATTGTCATGGGCGTTTCACCGTAGGGACGCATGCTTAGTGCCACCTCGTGGTTCACCGTCTGCTGGTTCAGCTTCGCCGTCACAATGACGTTCTTGTTGCCCACGTAGCCAGGCACGATGTCCTCGTTAAACTCGATGGACAACTGGTCGCCGTAGCCCAGAATGCCGTTTGTCGGTGAGGGCGTAAAGAGGTTGCGTGGGCGGGTCATGTCCTTGATGACAACGACGATGTCGCTATATAGATGGACAATTTCAGTGCCGTAGGGCGTGGTTGTGAAAGCGCGGAATTCGTAGTTGCCCTCGGGATAACTGAGGTCGCTCGACATGTCTGCTGCGTAGCGGATGTCGCCCGTCGGCGGCAGGCTACTGAAGGCGGTACTGGTGGAGTCAGCCTTGTCGGTGACCCACGTGTGCAGGTCGGTCCACGCGGTGCTGCCCTCAAAGCGGTACTGCACACCCACGTTCTTCAGATTCTTGAACTGGCGGTCGAAGTTGGTAAGCTTCATCTCCAACTGTCCATCCTTGCTCTCGGTGTTCAACACTGGCTCACTGATGGCCAGGTCGATGGGCGACGACGATGGCTTGAAATGGACATTTAGTATACATTTGTCGTTAATCTTAATGGGTTGGTATTGCGAGTTGAACCATATCTCGATGCCCTCGTAGTCGAGCACGCTCTGGTCTGTCTGTCGCACGGTGATGACCTTCTTCACCGTCTCGTTGCCAGGAACAAAGATGCTGCGGCCGTTGGCAGGCACACCGTCCATCAGGATTTCCAGGCCCTGTTGGTTGGTCTTCTCCTGCACCATGATATTGTAGGAGAAGTCGAAATCCTGGTTAGTGTTGCGGATGTTCGACAGGTGCAGCGTGAACTGTGCCGTCTGTCCGGCAGGCACATCGGTTAGTGTGGCTTCCTTCGATGCGATGCCGCCGTCGGTGCTGATTTTGATGTCGGGATTCTCCATGCGCACCGTGCCGTTAGAGAGCGTATGCTGTCCTGGCTCGTAGTATTTGGTCTTCTCCTCGGCTTCGTAGGGATTGTAGCTCTGTCCGCCGAAGAGACTGAAGATATCACTCCATCCACCTGGCGACTTGTAGATATCGACGGAGAAGTCGGTACCCTTGTTGCCGTCGTCGAAGATATAGTCGAACTCAGCCCAATTGCCCTCTTTGTCACTACTTGACTCAGAGTGCGACCATCCGTTCTCGGAGTCGAAAGCGAACACACTCTTGAATTGCATGCCTAATGCAGCGTCTTTATTCGAGAAGCCGGTCTTGATGATGCCACCCAAGTTGTGTGTATAGGTGCTCTTCGAGATCGTGGTGGTGTCAGCCTTGTTGGTGTAGGAGTAGGAAGAGCCGCCGTCGAAAGAGATGTTGAGCAGCCAGTTGTCGTGGTTGCTCATGGCCTGCACCTTATCGCGCTCGTTCACAGCCATGACCTGCTTCCAGCTTTCTATCTGGTTGTTGCACCACATCACCTTGTTCTCAGCCACAAATCGGTCGAGTAGCTTCCACTCTTCGGGGATGACCATCACATAGGTGCCCTCCTGTCCGTAGCTTGTATCATCCTCCTTGACCCATGTGGCATAGAGCACCTCGCTCGTGTTATTCACGAAAGCGCGGGCCTCGGCCTCAACTTCGGAATCATCACCTCTTCAATCTCGTAGGCCGAGTACATGAAGTTCGTGGTTACGCTGTCGCCTAAGCTCACGGCCATGTCGTCCTTCAGCGTAAAGGGCGCCGTCTCGCTGTCGCGGAAGAATCCCACCTTGCGGCACTGCCCCATAAGCAGGTTGGTGGAAAGCCCTATGTAGACATCGCCCCTCGAGCCGCAGTAGTTTTTGTCGGTGCTGGTAGAGACGTCCTGCGTGGTAGTTGTGGTCCAGGTCGTTTCATTAGAAGAGTCCTTGCTCCACTTGTAATGCAAGCCTGCACCGTAGTCAATCGTGTGATCAAGGTCGGTAGTCTGGTAGCAAAGGCCGAAGCCTGCCAGCATTTGCAGACGGATGCCAAGATTGGTAGTATAGGTGACTTTCTCGTCGCCGTAGCCACCGTCGGCGGTGGTCTTAATCGTTGCTTTCGTTTTGCCACGCTTCCACACGGTCTTCGACTTGGCGCCAGGCGGGTCGCGCAGCACCATTAGCAGCTGGTCGGGGCCGTTGGTGACGAAGTTATTGCCCAAGGGCAGGCTGCCCACCACGATGGCGTTGAGGCTGGCCGGGGCGAATGTGCGACCACTCCGTTCCAAGGTGATGCCAACATGTCGTGTATAGGGACTGACTACATTGGGTGGTCCGACCGTCCACTCGATGGTGGCTCGGCCCACACTGTCGAGTGCCAGCTGGTTCTTCTTCAGGTTGACCACTTGTCCTGGCTGTACATCGCCCGTCCCGTTCTCCGGTACACAGACCACGGCCTGATCGCTGCTCATCTCGTTGGCGACGGTAAGCACCTTGCCGTTCAAGGGAATGATATCCTCCACGGGCTGGCCGCTGTCGTAGTTTAGGTAGCGTTCATAGCCGAAGAACGTCATGCGGTACTTGTCGCCCATATTGTAGATGGGGTAGCCATACTTATAGGTCACTGTGCCATTGTCCTGTTTCGTCCACAGGTCACTCACGGTGAACTTGCCCAACTTGTCCTCGCCATTATACTCGTGCAAACCAAACACGCCGGCTTCGCTCTTGGGCTGCGACAGTTCCACAATGGGATTCGAGTAGTAGGCCTTCACCATCTTCGTGTGGTACTTGTAGTAATTGAACACTGAGTCGCCATTGACCGACAGTTGCTTCAACGAGTCCTTCACTTCCTTCAGCACGTTGGTCAGGTCAATCTCTGGCAGAGTGGTAAACTCGATGTCGGGATTCTTGTCTATGCGAATGCTTTTCGTGGTGTACTTCAGAGGTGGCAGCTTGGCTGAGAACTCGCCTGTCAGTGAGTCGGTGCGTATATAGATGTACTTCGAGTCGGCCCCGTAGCCCGTCCAGGCCTTGCTGCGGATAGCGGTGGTATCACTCTCGAAAGAACGTACAGCCGTGGCTGTCGTGATGTGACCATCCTGACAGTTGAACGACAGTGACTCGTTGTTCAGTTTCAGCGTCACGGTGGCGATGCCGATGTTGTTCTTCGATGCGCCGAAGCCCACGGCCAGCGTGTCGTTGCGCTCGCCGCCACCGATGCGCCCCACGAAATTGACCAGCGTGGAGTCGGCAAAGGTATCAGGGAAGCGTCCGCCGCCCACCATCTTGTGGTTGGCGAGTTTGGCCTCTACAAAGTGCTGGCCGATGGGCACCGAAATCTGGTAGTAGCCGTTGGCATTGGTCTGTTGCACCTTGCCGTCGGCCGTCACCAGGTCGCCATCAACATAGAATTGTATGCCCTCGGCGGGGATGTTAGTCCCGGCGTAGTAGACATAGCCCTCCATGGGGAACGATGAAACATCCTCGAAGTCGATGTTATTGGCCGTGAGGCTCGTGGGACTGACGAACATCGAGCGTGAGTTGGGCGAGAACTCGTGAATGCCCAGCCCCGGGGCGAGCTTGTAGTTGGTGCCGCCCTGCTGGAAGGGTATGCCCTTGATGATATAGTCGCCTTCCTGGTCGGTTACACCGTAGAGACTCAACCGCTGCGGCACGCTGGCACTGGGCTGTGCGTTGACGCCCACCACGGGATGGTTCAGCTGGTAGATGCCGTCTTGGCGGCTCACGTCGAAGGCGTAGTTCACCACGCTCAGTCCTTCGTCAAGCGGCCAGTAGAGCACCAAACCGTCCTCCGTACCGCCGAGGATACGGGTGTAGTTGGCTTCCACCTCTTCTTTGCTCAGGGCTCTGTTCCATAGGCGGATGTCGTCAATATAGCCGTTGAAGGACTGGCCCATA
>CACWIN010000026.1 GCA_902760965.1 uncultured Bacteroidales bacterium
CAAATTGGGACCTCTGATTTTGTTGCGGAGGAAGGATTCGAACCCCCGACCTTTAGGTTATGAGCCTAACGAGCTACCTCTGCTCCACTCCGCGATTTCTGTTTTGCGAGTGCAAAGATAGTCCTTTTGTGCAATGCAAACAAATTCTTTTACATTAAATATGCAAATCCTACACATTTTTACTATTTTTGTAACCTTATAAAACGACATGGAGAATCCCAAGACAAGACAACAGTTCATCAGTGCAGCCAAAACATTATTTGTAAAAAAAGGCTACGATGAGACAACAATGATTGATATTGCCGATGAGGCAGGCTTGAGCAGACGTACCTTGTATTCATACTTTGAAAGCAAGGTTGATGTATTTCAGGCTGTTATCAACAGCGAGGTGGAAAAAGTGCTATCACAGCTTGCCGAGATAGCCAATCAGAACCTACCGGTTCAGCAGAAAATAGTGGAGTTTGTTTTTGGCTACTTTAAGCTTATCAAGGATATGGTAGACCGCAACGGTACCCTTAGGTCAGGTTTCTTCAGGAATGCCTGGGGACTGGAGCATTTCCGCAAGGGGTTTGATGTAAAGCAAAAGCAGATGCTTCAGGATATCATATCCGAAGGTAAGGTTAACGGCGTGTTTGATGTAGTAAGCGTAAGGCGTACTGCCGAGATCATGCATAACTGCATGCGCGGATTTGAGGCCCCGTACATTAGGGGTAAACTTTGGCAGGGTAATACCAGGGAGGAGATACGTTTTGAGGCCCGTAGACTTATTTACGGAGCGCTTGGATATAATTCGGAAAACAAATAAAACAATCATATATGGGAAAACTTACAGGTAAGACGGTACTCATAACAGGAGCTACCCGTGGAATTGGTTTGGCTATGGCTCAGCTGTTTGCAGCCGAAGGTGCAGACATAGCATTTGTATATATAAACAGTGTTGAAAAGGCTCAGGCTTTGGAGCAGGAACTTGGTTCAAACGGAATCAAGGCAAAGGGTTACCGCGTGGATGTGGCCAGTTTTGAGGGCGCCACAAAGATGGTCGACGAGGTGGTCAAGGAGTTTGGCCATATAGATATTCTGGTAAACAACGCCGGCATTACAAGGGATGGCCTTATGATGCGTATGAATGAGCAGCAGTGGGATGATGTAATAAATACCAACCTTAAATCGGCATTCAACTTTATCAAGGCATGCACTCCCCAGATGATGCGTCAGCGCAGCGGAAACATACTGTGCGTTTCATCGGTGGTAGGTATTCATGGAAATGCAGGTCAGACCAACTATTCCGCATCAAAGGCAGGCCTGATAGGCCTTACCAAATCGGTAGCAAAGGAGATGGCATCGAGGGGTATCCGTGCCAATGTGATTGCTCCCGGATTTGTGCTTACCGAGATGACTACCGGCAAGATTCCTGAGGAAAAACTGGCTGAATGGTGCAAATCAATTCCTTTGCAGCGCGGTGCTCAGGTTGAAGAGATTGCCAAGGCTGCCCTGTTCCTGGTGTCCGATGACAGTTCGTACGTTACCGGGCAGGTGCTGCAGGTTGATGGGGGAATGAGCATGTAAAAATACTTTGGCGTTGGCGTTGGCTTTGGCTAACAGCCAAGGTAGGGGCTTTGCCCCGTAACAGCTAAGGTATTTTGTAATGGATTATGATAGTACTTTACGAGGATAACCATATTATTATTGTCTCAAAACGGGCGGGAGAGATTGTCCAGGGCGACAAGACCGGTGATGTTCCGTTGTCGGATACCGTTGCTGCGTACCTTAAGGAAAAGTATTCCAAGCCCGGCAATGTGTTTGTTGGTGTGCCGCACCGGCTGGACCGCCCTGTGAGCGGTGTGGTGGTGCTGGCCAAGACCAGCAAGGCGCTATCGCGGCTTAATGAGATGTTCCGGGTAGGGAGTGTAGACAAGCGTTATCTGGCTATCGTAAAGAATAAGCCCAAGGAGCGTGAGGGCAGGCTTGAGAACTGGCTGGTCCGCAATGAAAAGCAAAACAGGTCATACGCTTATGACCATGAGGTGCCGAACAGCAAGCAGGCTGTGCTGAACTACAGACTGGTGGCAAGTTCGGTCAATTATAATCTCTTGGAGGTGGAACTGCTTACAGGCCGTCATCATCAGATACGTTGCCAGCTAGCCAAGATGGGTTGCCCGATCAAAGGTGACTTAAAGTATGGAGCTGAGCGTTCAAACCCGGACGGCAGCATATCACTGCATGCATTCCATGTCACTTTTGAGCATCCGGTATCACATCAGATGATAGACGTAAAGGCTCCTCTTCCGGATGATCCTCTCTGGAAGAGCTTTCAAGATGTGGTTCAGGGACTGTAATCAGTTTGCGGGAGTATCCTCCAGAACGTAAGCCTTTATTATCCTGACATCGGTCGTTGGACGGTAACGGCCGTCAATGGGTACGTTGGATATCTTTTCCACAATGTCAAGACCTTCGGATATTTCACCGAATACCGTGTACAGGCCGTCAAGGGTAGGTGCGCCTCCGTCGTTAAGATATTGGTCCGTCTGCTTTTTGGAGTAACTGAAAGTGGGACGTTTTTGCATTATGGCATCGGTCTCCTTGTTGAGCTGGTCGTTCAGGTTGTTTATCTTTTTGTTCTCCTTCTTTTTTTGCCATGCGCGAACCTCATCGGAGTGGGGACGGGTAAGTGAGTCCTTGACCGCTTTGCGGTAACGCTTGTTTATGGTCTTTTCCTGAGTTTCAAGTGTAGTCGGCTTGCTCTTTTTGCCGGTTATTATGTAAAACTGCTGGCTGGTGGAGCAGGTGAACTGTGAGGTGCTGGCCTGACCTACTGCTCCGCGTTTGTGGTAGAATTTCCAGGGGTTGATTTCGGAGGCAATGGTGTCATCTTTCTCGTCAATTCCTATCTCCTGGCCCGGTTTTGCCGTTTTGGACTTTATGTCACCGCACTGGATCTTGAATCCTTTTTGGACTCCAAAAAACAGCTGTCCGTCATAAAAGCCTTTGCGTGCCATGCGTACCATATTGTGCCTGTGGAGCGGAGTTTCGCGGTACAGTTTTATGGTAAAGTTGCCCTGAGTAGTCTCAAAACGGACATACTGGTCGGCATCAACTATTATGGTGTCGGTATCAATCTCCTCAACCTGTGCAGAACCGTTGTTCTTGCAGTTTGTGGCAAACAGAAGTGCCATTACAAGCGGAATTCCTATAAGATATCTTTTCATATTCCTGTTTGAATTATTGACTGCGAATATAATGGTTTTTTAGCCAAAGCCAACGCCTACGCCAAAGTAAAGTGTTACCTTTGCAACTTAAAACAAAGTAATTTTTAATAACAGATAATTATGAAACCAGCACTTGTTGTTCTGGCAGCCGGTATGGGCAGCCGTTACGGTGGACTCAAGCAGCTTGACGCGCTTGGCCCCAGTGGTGAGACAATAATGGATTACTCCGTATTTGACGCTATCCGCGCCGGATTCGGTAAGGTGGTATTTATTATCCGTAAGGACTTTGAGGATGATTTCCGCAAGCTTGTACTCAAGAAATATGAGGGTCATGTAGAGACCCAGGTGGTATTCCAGAGTATCAATGACCTGCCGGAGGGCTTTACCTGCCCGGAGGACCGCACCAAGCCTTGGGGTACCAACCATGCCGTTCTGATGGCAAAGGATGTCATTAACGAGCCTTTCTGTGTAATCAATGCCGATGACTTTTACGGCCGTGACTGCTTTGCAGTGATGGGCAAGTTCCTTAGTTCACTGCCCGAAGGTTCAAAGAACGTTTATTCAATGGTAGGTTTCCGTGTAGCCAATACTCTTAGCGAGAACGGTAAGGTATCACGCGGTGTATGTGAGGTTAACGCAAAGCGTCATCTTACTACCGTGGTTGAACGCACCGAGATTATCCGCCGTGAGAACGGTGTATGCTACAAGGATGGTGAGGATTGGGTCAAGATTGAGGATAATACCCCTGTTTCAATGAACGTTTGGGGATTCACTCCTGACTATATGAAATACTCCGAGGACTTTTTTAAAGGTTGGCTCAAGGCAAACATCAACGTGCCCAAGTCAGAGTACTTTATCCCTCTGATGGTAAATGAACTGATCAACAACGGTACTGCAACTGTTGAGGTCCTGGATACCACTTCAAAATGGTTTGGCGTAACATATGCCGATGACCGTCAGGGCGTTGTAGACAAGATTGCAGAACTTGTAAAGGAGGGCGTTTATCCCGCCAAGCTTTTTGCATAAGAATAGGTTCTAAGTGTTTTCGGTCGAAAATCTTAAGGTAGAGTTCGGAGCCCGGCCCCTGTTTCACGATGTCAGCTACGTGGTAGGTGACAAGGATCGTATTGCCCTGGTTGGCAAGAACGGCGCGGGCAAATCAACCATGCTTAAGATCATAGCCGGACTACAGCAACCAACATCGGGCACGGTGTCCATACCCAAGGAGATGACCATAGGTTATCTGCCTCAGGTAATGAAACTGGCCGATACACGCACCGTAAGACAGGAGGCCGAAACTGCCTTTGAGGACCTGCATAATCTGCAGGCCGAGGTTGAAAGACTGAACAACCAGCTGGTGGAGCGAACGGATTATGAGAGTGAGGAGTATCACGCTCTGATAGACCGTTTTACCCGTGAGAGCGAGCGCTACCAGATGATGGGCGGCGGTAATTACCAGGCGGAACTGGAACAGGCATTGCTTGGACTGGGATTCCGCCGTGATGATTTTGACCGACCCACCAGCGAATTCAGCGGTGGCTGGCGTATGCGTATTGAGCTGGCCAAGTTGCTGCTGCGTCATCCGGATGTGCTTTTGCTTGACGAGCCTACCAACCATCTTGACATAGAGAGCATACAGTGGCTGGAGGAGTTTCTGGCCAAACGCTGCAATGCCGTAATACTTGTAAGCCATGACCGTGCATTCATAAACAACGTTACCACGCGGACAATCGAAATTTCGTGTGGCGTGATATATGATTACAAGGTCAAGTACAACGAGTTTGTGGAGTTGCGCAAGGAGCGCCGCGAACAGCAGATGCGTGCATACGAGAACCAGCAGAAGGAGATTGCCGATGCCAAGGAGTTCATAGAACGTTTCCGCTACAAACCCACCAAGGCCGTTCAGGTGCAGAGCCGTATCAAGATGCTCGAGAAAATTGTGCCCATTGAGATTGACGAAGTGGACAACAAGACTATGCGGCTTAAGTTCCCGCCGGCCATACGCAGCGGCAATTACCCTGTGATTTGTGAGGGCGTTGCCAAGAGTTACGGTGACCATCTGGTGTTCAGCGGCGTGGACATGACCATAAAGCGCGGTGAAAAGGTTGCTTTTGTGGGTCGTAACGGTGAAGGCAAGTCTACGCTTGTAAAGTGCATAATGGGTGAGATTCCGTTTGACGGTACCCTTACCATAGGACATAATATCCAGATAGGTTATTATGCCCAGAACCAGGCGCAACTTCTGGATGAGGAGATAACGGTACATGACACCATTGACAATGTAGCTACCGGGTCTATACGCACACGTATCAATGACATTCTTGGCGCATTCATGTTTGGCGGCGAGGCCGGTCAGAAAAAGGTAAAGGTGCTGTCAGGAGGAGAACGCTCTCGTTTGGCAATGATACGTTTGCTGCTCACTCCAAATAACCTGCTCATCCTGGATGAGCCTACCAACCATCTGGATATGGCATCCAAAGATGTGCTTAAGGAGGCTATTCAGGCATTTGACGGTACAGTGATTGTTGTAAGTCATGACCGTGAGTTCCTGGACGGACTGGTGAGCAAGGTATACGAATTTGCCGATGGCAAGGTTCGCGAACATCTGGGCGGTATATATGACTTCCTTCAGAAAAAGAATCTGGACAGTCTTGCCGACATAGGCCGGATGAATGGCGCACCGGTTCAGCAGGCTCAGCCGGATAAGGCATCGGCCGGAAAGGAGGATTATGAGGCCAAGAAGGAGCAGGAACGTCGCAAACGCCGTATACAAAAAAGGATTGACGACTGCGAGAAGGAGGTTGAACGGATTACTAAGGAGATAAAAGATCTTGAGGAGTGGCTTTCCACTCCAAGCGGCGCTCAGAACCCGGCAATGTTCGAGGCATACGGCAAGCTTAAGAATGACCTGGCCGATGCGGAGAAGCGTTGGGAGGAGGCCATGATGGAAGGAGAGAATATATAAGGACATCATATTTGAGATTATGAAAAGAAATAAATTAATCACTATTGTATTTGCAGGAATGGCTATGATATCTTGTAACAATTCCAAACAGGGTATGGGTATAAGACTTGAAAATCTTGATACCAGCGTTAAGCCCGGAGATGATTTCTTTCAGTTTGCCGACGGTGGTTGGAATGCGGCTCATCCGCTTACTGACGAGTATGCCCGTTACGGCAGTTTTGAACAGTTGGCCGAGGATAACCGTGAGCAGCTTAAATCACTGATTGACGGAATTGTAACCTCAAAGAATGAGAAGGGTACAAATGCCCAGAAGATAGCTGACCTGTATAATCTTGTTCTGGATACAGCCCGTCGTGACAAGGAGGGACTGGCCCCGATCAAGCCCTGGATTGAAAAGATAGAGGCTGTAAAGGAGCGTAAAGAGGTGTTCCCGCTTATGGTTGAGTTGGACCTGAACGGTCTGGTAGGGAACTATTTTAGCATGGGAATAAGCGCCGATATGATGGACAGCAAGTCCAATCTGGTCGGTATTGGTCAAGGCGGTCTGTCACTTGGCGAGAAAGAGTACTATCTGGATACCGATGAGGCTACAACCGCTATCCGCGAGGCATTCAAGAAGCACATTGTACGTATGTTCACCCTGTGCGGTTTTGATGCCAAGGTTGCTCAGAAAAAGATGGAGGACGTTATGCTTATTGAGACCCGCATAGCTGACAAGTCTTACAATAACGTTCAGCAGCGTGATCCGGCAGCCAATTATCATAAGATGTCATTTGAGCAGCTCAAGAAAGATTACAAGGGCATTGACTGGCAGCTTATGTTTGACAGGATAGGAATAGGTGACTGCGATTTTGTTGATGTAGGTCAGCCTGAGCCTATTCATGAGGTTGAGGCAATTCTGGCTCAGGTGCCTGTTGAGGCTCATAAGTCATATATGGAATGGCAGCTTATTGATAACGCGGCTTCGAGGCTTACCATGGAGCTTGACAAGGCCAACTTTGATTTTTACGGCAAGGTTATGAGCGGCCGTCAGGAGCAGCAGCCCTGGTGGAAACGTGCCACATCGACCGTAAGCAGCGTACTTGGTGAAGCAATCGGTCAGCTTTATGTTGAGAAATATTTCCCGGCTGAATCCAAGGAGCGTATGATTACCTTGGTCAAGAACCTGCAGATTGCTCTTGGAGAGCGTATTGATGCCCAGGATTGGATGAGCGACAGCACCAAGGCACGTGCCCACGAAAAGCTGGATGCATTCTATGTAAAGATTGGTTATCCCGACAAGTGGAAAGATTATTCCAAACTTGAAATAGACCCAAGCAAGAGTCTGTTTGAGAACAATATTGCCATAAGCCGTTTCTTTTTGCAGGATATGATAGACCGCAAATACAAGAAACCGGTTGACAATACAGAGTGGTTCATGACTCCGCAGACTGTTAATGCGTACTACAATCCCACAACAAATGAGATATGTTTCCCTGCCGGAATCCTGCAGTATCCGTTCTTTGACATGAGTGCCGATGACGCATTCAACTACGGTGCCATAGGTGTAGTGATAGGTCATGAGATGACTCACGGATTTGATGACCAGGGCCGTCAGTTTGACAAGGAAGGAAACTTTACCGACTGGTGGGCAACCGGCGATGCCGATAAGTTCAAGGCACATGTACAGGTTATATCGGACTACTTTGACAATATTAAGGTGCTTCCTGACCTGAACGGAAACGGTGCACTTACACTTGGCGAGAACATTGCCGATCATGGTGGTCTGATGGTGGCTTATCAGGCATTCAAGAACGCAACCAAGGATGCTCCGCTTAAGACCATAAACGGTTACACACCTGAACAGCGTTTCTTTATGGCTTACGCAGGCGTGTGGGCTGGCAACATTCGTGATGAAGAGATTCGCAACCGCACCAAGAGTGATACCCATTCTTTGAGCCGCTGGCGGGTTAACGGCACTCTGCCGCATATTGACGCATGGTACGATGCTTTCGGCATAAATCCTGATAACGCTCTTTATCTGGCTCCTGAAAAGAGAGCAAGCATCTGGTAAAAGTGGCTGATATCTGGACCGGAATAAAGGAAGAGAATCTTGACCGGAGCGTAAGCCCCGGCCAGGATTTTTTTCGTTTCAGTTGCGGAGGGTGGCTGGATGCCAACCCTATTCCCAATGAGTTTTCAAGTTACGGCACATACGATGAACTGGCCGAACTGAACCGTAAGCAGCTTAAGGACCTTATTGACGAAATCATTGCCAGTAATAATGCTCCAGGCAGTGATGCCGCCCGTATTGCCGACCTGTACAGTCTTGTAATGGATACTGACAGGCGTAACAGTGAACAGTTCGGCCCGCTTAAGCCTTACAGGGAGCGTATTGCATCAATCTCAAGCCTTGATGAACTGCTGGCTATGATGATTGAGCTTGACTCATATGGCGTAACCGGTTATTTTGACGTAGGCATCGGCCCAGACCTTAAGGACAGCAAGACTAACATAGTTGGCTTGAGTCAGGGCGGTCTTACTCTAGGCGACAAGGAGTACTATGTGGATCGCGACTCTCAGACCCGTAATATCCGCAAGGCGTTCAAGAACCACGTTATACGTATGCTCATGCTGGCCGGATATGATCGACGGGAGGCCCGTTCCCGTATGAGAACCATATGGCGTATAGAGAAACGCCTGGCCAGGGCATCGCGTAACAATGTCCAGTTGCGTGATCCTGCCGCCAATTATCATAAGATGTCAATGGCTGAACTCTATGAGCAGTTGCCGGGGCTTGACTGGAACAGCTTTTTTGAGCGTCTTGGCATGAAAGGTGTGGAGTGGGTGGATGTAGGTCAACCCGAAGCAATAATGGAAGCCATAAAGGTCCTGAATGAGGAGCCGCTCCAAGACCAGAAAATCCTTATGGAGTGGCAGCTTATTGATTCCAACGGCACTCGTATGGGACAAAAGTCCGATGATGCCGATTTTGACTTTTACGGCCGGACCCTTAGCGGCCAGAAAGAACCCAAACCCATGTGGAAACGCGCTACAGCTGTGGTAAGCGGTACTCTGGGCGAGGCTGTAGGCCGACTCTATGTGGAGCGTTATTTCCCCTCAGGAGCCAAGGAGCGGATGATTGGAATGTTCAGCAATCTAAAGGCTGCACTTTCACGCAGAATTGATGCTCAGGATTGGCTTAGCGACCAAGGTAAAGCATTGGCTCATCAGAAACTGGATGCTTTCAGGTTCAAGATTGGTTACCCTGACAAGTGGCGCGACTACTCCAAAATGGTTATTGATCCCTCCATGTCCCTGTTTGAGAATGCTGCATCCATAAGCCGTTTCTTTTGGAACGATATGGTGGAGCGCAAGTTCAAGAAACCGGTTGACCAGACTGAATGGTATATGAACCCTCAGGAAATCAATGCTTATTATGACATATCGGTCAATGAGATATGCTTTCCGGCTGGAATCTTGCAATATCCTTTCTTTGACATGAATGCCGATGACGCCTTTAACTATGGCGCAATAGGAACAATTATGGGACATGAGATGACCCATGGATTTGATGATGAAGGACGTCAGTTTGACAAGGACGGCAATATGCGCAACTGGTGGAGTCCTGCCGATACGCGTGGATTCAACAAACGTGTAAAGGTGCTCACTGACTGGTTCAGCGCCATTGAGGTGCTTCCGGGAATAAAAGCCAACGGTAAACTTACTCTTGGTGAGAATATTGCAGACCATGGCGGTCTTACGGTGGCCCTTGAGGCATTCCGTGAGGTGTGTCGTGAGAATCCCGGTGAGACCAGGATGGGATTTACGCCACTGCAGCGTTTCTTTATTGCATATGCCTGTTCGTGGGCTGAGAACTGCCGTGACGAGCTGGCGCTCCAAATGACAAAGAGTGACGAGCATTCACTGTCCCGTTTGCGTGTAAACGGAGCGTTGCCTCATATTGACGAGTGGTATCAGGCATTTGGTATAACGGAACAGGATTCTATGTATATTGCACCCCAAAACAGGGTTCATATCTGGTAAACAATGAAAGTGGGCAAGACCATAGAACTGCTAAGTCCCGCCAGGAATCTGGAATGCGGGATTCAAGCTATAAAACATGGTGCCGATGCCGTGTATATAGGTGCAGGCCGTTTTGGCGCGCGTCAGGCAGCCGGCAACAGCGTGGAGGATATTGCCCAACTTACACGTTTTGCACATTTTTACGGCGCAAAGATTTACGTAACGGTCAATACAATCTTAAAGGACACCGAACTGGCCGATGCCGAGAAACTTATTTGGCAACTCTATGAGGCTGGGGCCGATGCTTTGCTGGTTCAGGATATGGCGGTGCTGAAAATGAAATTGCCGCCCATAGCCCTTCATGCCAGCACTCAGTGTGACGTTCGCAGTGCCGATAAGGTCCGTTTTTTGGCCGGATGCGGTTTTACCCGGGTGGTGCTTGCCCGTGAACTGTCACTGGATGAGATTCGCAGCATACATGAGGCGTGTCCCCAAGTAGAACTGGAATGTTTTGTGCACGGTGCGTTGTGCGTTAGTTACAGCGGGCAGTGTTATGCATCGCAGTACTGTTTTGGCCGTAGTGCCAACCGTGGGGAGTGCGCACAGTTCTGCCGTCTTAAGTTTGACCTTGTTGACTCAGACAATAATGTTATAGTGAAGGGCAAACACCTGCTTTCGTTGCGTGACATGAACCGCATGGAGAGCCTTGAAGAGCTTATGGATGCCGGTGTATGCTCATTCAAGATAGAGGGTAGGCTCAAGGAAACATCGTACGTTAAGAACGTGACTGCCGCATACAGTAAGGCTTTGGATAAGGTGATTGAACGCAGGCAAGAGTACAGGCGTGCTTCATCGGGCCATAGCGAAGTAATGTTCACTCCAAATGTCAGCAAGAGCTTTAACCGCGGTTTTACCGATTATTTTCTGTATGGACGCCAGGCCGACATATGGTCGCCCGACACTCCCAAATCCAGGGGTGAACTTATGGGACAGGTCCGTGTTGTGGGCCGTGGCTGGATAACCATATCAGGAACAAAATCTTTCAATAACGGCGACGGATTGTGCTATATAGGACAGGACGGCGAACTAAAGGGGTACCGCGTTAACCGGGTGGAGAACGGCCGTATTTTCCTTTATCTGGATAACGGTGATATGCCGTCAATCAAGGCGGGAACCGATGTGTACCGCAACTTTGACCAGGAGTTTGAAAAGGCTCTTGCCAAGGAATCGGCATCAAGAAAGATTGTGGCGGATATCCTGTTTGAGGAGACAGCAACCGGTTATGGCGTAACCATGACCGATGAGGACGGTAATGTGGCTACGGTAACATGTGACTGGAAAAAGGAGGATGCACGAACGCCTCAGGAGAACAATATCCGTACACAACTGAGCAAGTTGGGCAATACCGGTTTTGAAGCAGGAAAAATAGAAGTTAAACTTGGTGGCGAACGATTTATTCCGTCATCGTTTTTATCGGACATTCGTAGACAAGTCGTAACGTTGCTTGAAAATAAACGAATGGATTCCTACGTACGTCCTGTTCAGGGTAAGGCTGATGACAAATCAAATACTTATCCGGTTAAGGAGCTTACATATCTGGGCAATGTAATGAATGCTCAGGCACGCACTTTTTACAGTGATCACGGAGTTGAGAAAGTTGACTGTGCCTTTGAAAAATCGGCCCCGGACAGTGCGGTCATAATGTTTTGCCGTCACTGTATTAAGCGTTCACTTGGTATCTGTCCAAAGAACCGTAAACAGAACCTCAAGGTTCACGAACCCATGTATCTGGTGTCGCAGGACGGCAGGCGTTTTGGTTTACGTTTTGACTGTTCACGTTGCCTGATGGAAGTATATTATTAACCTAAACCTACTCATTGTTATGAAAAGAATTGCTTTTGTTTTGCTTTCGTTGGTATGCCTTGCCGGCCACGCTGAAACTATCAAGGTTACAGTATCAATGGATAATGCCATCCAAACTAACGGCGGAAGTTGGGAAGGATGGGGAACAAGCCTATGCTGGTGGGCTAACCGTATTGGCTATAACAAGACTTTGACCGATAAGAGCGCACAACTTTTCTTTGATGCCAAGAAGGGCTTGGGGCTTAACATAATGCGTTACAACGTGGGCGGAGGCGATGATCCCACACATCACCATATAACCAGAACTGACAGTGACGTACCCGGATGGATGTACATTGACCCTGAAACCGGAGAACGTAAATATGACTATACTGCCGATGCCCGACAGCTGAATGTGGTAAAAGCTGCGATGAAAGCAGCCGGACAGGATGCTTACCTGGAGATATTCAGCAACTCACCCCCATACTTTATGACCGTAAGTGGCTGCTCCACCGGTAATTTCAAGGCCGAGGAGAATAACATTAAGGATGAAGAGTATGATGACTTTGCCGAGTATATGGCTCATGTAGCTAACTACATGACCCGTGATATGAAACTCAAGGTAAAGAGTGTATCGCCTATGAATGAGCCCAACACCAACTACTGGCCAGCCATGAACTATAAACAGGAGGGTTGCCATATTGATGCTGGCCAGGCTCAGTCCAAACTCCTGGTTTTGACCAAGGAAGCTTTGAGCCGTTACGGCCTGAATGATATTATCCTGACCACCAGCGATGAGACCAATCCCGGTAAGCAGATAGAGGAGATCCAAACCCTTACCCCCGAAGCCCGTGCCGCCATAAACCGCATCAGCGTGCACACATACGGCACCAACAGCATACGTGAAATGGGCCAGTTGGCTAAAGACGAGAAGATAAACTTGTGGATGAGTGAGGTTGACGGCAACGGAACCGCAGGACAGAATGCCGGTGAAATGGCTGCCGGCTTGTGGCTTGCCGACAAGATAATAACCGATATAGAGGCGCTGGAACCATCGGCCTGGGTGCTTTGGCAGGTTATAGACACCCATATTTCAAAAGAAGGTTACATGGGTCGTCGTGACGGTGGGCCTCTACGTACACAGGGCGGTTATTGGGGTACAGCATGCGCCAATCATGATACGGAAGAGGTTTTGCTTACCCAGAAATATTACGCGTTCGGTCAATTCAGCCGATACATTCGTCCCGGTTCAACACTTATAAAGTGTCCTACCGACCGTAGGTCAGGCATCAAGGTGCTGGCAGCAAAAGACCGCAAACAAACTACGCTGACACTTGTCTGCACCAATACCACGGCAGAACCCAAAGATGTAGAGTTCAATACTTTAGACTTAAAGCTTAAAGGTCAGGTCCGTCAAGTCAGGACCAGCGGTCAATTTGCCGACGGTGAGCATTGGGCGGAATCCAAAGGACCAAAAGCATCGGGCTCTATACTAAACGTAACATTGGCTCCAAATTCCGTTACAACATTCCAGGTGAGTTGTAGATAATAGTTAAAAACTATTAATTATTTGGAGAAGAGGATTTAAACAATTTACATTTGCAAAAACCTCTCAGAAAGGTGCTGACGCCCAATATGGGGTTGCCCTAGTACGCTTATGAGAATACCTATTATTAACTTAATTACTGTAATACTGTGAAAAAAGTGATATTCAACCAATTAACAAAACAGAGGTTTAAAAATCAGCAACACTCCTGCAAAGTAATCTGCTTAATCCCTCTTGTCGGGTTCTTATCCTATTGTTTAACTTAATCTAATTTTACCGCAACAGAAACACGTCTTAATAGTCCTTACAGATTCATTTATTTGATCTGTTTTTAATCTAATTATTCAACACTAATTTAAAATTTAAACCATCATGAGAAAAAAGTTTATTGTTGCTGCAATAGCAATGACAGCAGTTGTTGCAGCTAATTTGTTTGTAATTTCGGCAAAGGAAGGAAACGTAAAATGCCAGAATCTACTATCCAGTTCGTTCCTTTTGAATAAGATTGCTTATGCTAATGATCCGGGGAATCCGCAGCAAAATCAAGGTCGTGGTCCGCGTGATTTACCTCAGGTTTCGTGTTCAAATTATGCAAATGGACAGATAACAGAGATCCGTTATACTTTTTCCAATACACAAGCTAAATCCAGACAACTTAAGAGTGATTTTAGTCTGGAGGTTGGAGCAACAGCACCAACCAAATGGGTTGATATTAAAGGAATGGCTGATGCCAGGTGGGGTGCCAACAAACAGTCGGAAGATAACATGGCAAATTCATTTTCTGGCGTTTGGATGATAGATATTAGATCGGCCTCACCCAATCCTGTTAAATGTGATGGCGATGAAAATATTAGTTGTACTCCGGATTTGGATCCTTGTACAACATTATATGAAAGGGCATATATGAAATTCCTTAATTTTTATTATTCAAATTAATCAGAAGGCAGTATGAAAACGATAAAATATTGTGTGATCCTTGTATTGACAGTAATATTTTATTCGTGTAACCATTTAGGGAAATCCGCTTCGGCGGATTTCTCAAATGTTACACAAATAACATATGACACAATAAGTTCTCAAAAGATTAAACCGGATCAGATAATTGCTAACAGTCATTTTGTGAAATTGGAGACAGACCCAAAATGCTTGATTGGAAATGTCGATAAAATACTATTTGTGGATTCTTCTATAGTTATTGTTGATGAATCAATAGGTAAATCAATATATGTATTTGATATGAATGGGAACTTTAAGAATAAAGTTTCAAGAATTGGAAATGCGTCAAATGAATACTTAAAGTTGGTAGATGTTTTTGTAGGTCCGGAATCAGAAATATATATTATTGATAACGCAAAACGTAAACTGATGGCATTCGAAAGTGATGGTAGATTCATTTCTTCAAAAGATAATCCTATCTCTAATTTTGAGATGAATTATATTAATAATAACAGATTTGCTATTTATTCATCATTCAATTTAACAGCGAATGGAAATAGAAAAATTGAGAAAACAAGTTATGCAATAGTAGATAAGAATCTTGAACCCATTTACACTTTTGGAGAGGAACCACATGAAAAACATCCATCTTTTATTATGACCAGATGGAGAAATATATTCCGTTTTGGGGATAAAGTTTATTGTACTTTGAATTTTGGAAATGATATATATGAACTTGGTGCGGATTCAGTGACGGCAAAGTACAGACTAGCAATCACTCCAGGACAATTGTATGAACCTATTGAAGAGGATTTTGAGTCATCAACAACTATGAGTGAAGCTAAGCGAGGAATACCATATTTCTATGGAGACTTTATAGAGTGTGAAGACTTTTCATGTTTTCTTTATATTATGCCTCCTTTTAATCAGAGATGGATATTCTACAACCATAAAACAGGATCGGTTATGTCATTATTAAAACAGACATCGGACCCAATATTGGATTTCTTTCATGAGCCAAGAGCAAGATATGGCGAAAACACACTGGTTGAGGCTGTATCGGCCACAAATATCTGTATGGCTAAGGAATACTATGAAAAGAAAGGCATTCATAGCGAAAAGCTGGATGAGCTGTTTGAGGGTATGTCCGTTGATTCAAATCCGGTTTTGTTCTTTTATGATATTGACCTTGGCGACTTATGAAAAAGACAGGAATTGTAGTTTTGACCATCTTTGTGACGTTCCTAGTTATATGTAACATGTATCTTTTACTGGATGGTTCAAAAGATGTTGTAAAAGAGACTGAAAGTGACAGCAAACCGGTTGTTGGAAACTATCAGGGAACCTTTCTTGATGTGTTGCAGAACGACGGTTTGTCACTTGACGGCCTGCAGGTTCAAAGACTGGGTGATATGTCGGTATGTAGTATGGAGGACCTGTTCCATGATATGGGCGACAGTGTGCTGCTAATATGCCGAACGTCGTATTTTCATTGTGAGAAATGTGTTGACTATGCAATCGAAAAGGCATTGGAAATGACCCGTAAAGACAGCTGCAATGTAAAACTAGTGGTGTTTGGATGTTATGAGAATGCCAACTCCCTGAAGTTGTTGCAACAGTCACATCCATCGCTTAATCAGTTTGATGTATATCAAACGCCATCGGTATTAATGCCTATCGACGCTCACGGATATCCATACTATTTTACCATGAACAAATCAATGATAGTGCAGGATGTATTTGTGCCCGATTCCAAGGAACCGGTAAAGACCGATATATACTGGGATTGTATTTCAACTAAGTGGAATGAGATTCAGTTTTTATAAAAAGACAGCCAGATGGGTATGTTGCGCAGTTCTGTCTGTCTTTTTTGTAAAAATGTGTATTGCTGAACGTTATTGCATTGCCAGCGGTTCAATGATGCCAACAATTCAGGTTGGCGATAAGGTCCTTGTGAACAAGGTCTTGTTTGGACTGAGAATATACAATCCCTACTCAAAAAAGGCCGATGGCTTTATAAGGCTCATGGGAATACGTCAGATAAGGCCAAACGACGTTATACTGTTCAATGTTCCTTTTACCGAAGATCCGCAATATGGCATATCAATGGATTGGAATACTCATTATTGCAAAAGGGTTCTAGGTACACCTGGCGATAGGATTGGTGCCAGTGACGGGCATTGTTGGAATGACAAGGTATTGCGCCCGGTAGGAGTGCTTGAGGAACAGGAAAAACTGCGCTGGATGTTTGACAGTCTGTTTATTTGGCGTCAAAGCTATGATGTGATTCCTCTGTCAAGCAAAGACTGGAATATCAAGAACTGGGGCCCGTTGTTGGTACCGGCAAAAGGTATGACAGTTAAGCTTGACAGCCTGACACAGGAATTGTATAGGCCTGTAATAGAATATGAGACAGACCTGTCGCTGGATGAAAGCCTTAAGGAGTATACGTTCCTTGACGACTATTACTTTGTAGTGGGCGATAACGCCATGGACTCATATGACTCCCGCTATTGGGGCTTCATCCCTAAGGATTTTATTATAGGCGTTGTATGCGGCAAATAGTTACCGCCGGCAAGATATGGTTCAGAGTCCTTGGGCCTTTGCCTGGTTCCAGAGGGAGTCCATCTCCTGGAGGGTCATGTCCTTGAGCTGACGGCCTTGGCTTATGGCAGCCTCCTCGACATAGTTGAATCGGCGGATAAACTTTTTGTTTGTGCGCTCAAGAGCATCGTCCGGGTGAATTTTGTAAAGGCGTGCCACGTTGATGATTGAAAAGAGCAGGTCACCGAGTTCCTGCTCGGCTTTCTCCTTATCGTGGGCCGATATCTCCTCCTTGAGTTCTGCATATTCTTCGCGAACTTTATCAAGAGCACCCTCGGGGGTATCCCAGTCAAAACCAACGTGGGCGGCTTTTTCCTGAATGCGGAACGCCTTGATGATAGAGGGAAGGGCATCAGGAACACCGGCCAGCACACGTTTGTTGCCGCCTTTCTCTTTGAGTTTGAGTTGCTCCCAGTTCTGCAGTACCTGCTCCTGGCCGTCAACATTGGTCGTGCCATAGATGTGTGGGTGTCGGTATATGAGTTTGTCGCAAAGTTTGTCACATACGTCCTTGATATCGTAATCGCCTGTCTCACAGCCAATCTTGGCGTAGAACACTACATGCAGCAAGACATCGCCCAACTCTTTGCAGATATCGGCCTTGTTGTCTTTCATTATGGCGTCACAGAGTTCAAAAACCTCCTCAATGGTATTCTGACGCAGTGAATCATTGGTTTGAACACGGTCCCAAGGGCATTTCTCCCTGAGTTCGTCCATTACATCAAGCAGGCGCCCAAAAGCCTGCATCTTTTCCTCGCGTGTATGCATATCCTTAATTTTGCTGCAAAATTAATCAATTCATACACCTAACACTACGCTGGGACTGATATTAAGTTCCTCTGATATTTTTCTCGCCTGTTTTAAAGTGGGCTCACTTTTTCCGGAGAGTATTTCACTTACCTTTGAGGGGTTCATTCCCAAAATAGTAGCGAGTTTATTCTGTGTAATCCCCATCTCAAACATACGCAATTTTAGGATCTCAACTAATGAGGGTTTCTTAACGGGGTAGTGAATATCCTCATAATCAGCTACAAGGTTAGAAAGAAGAACAAGCTCTATGCTGTTTTTGTCATTAGTGGGTGTGTCATCGTTAACTACCTTAAGCAGTTCCTCAATGCGCTCCATTGCACCTTTGTACTGTATTTCATTCTCAATTGCTGTCATAACTCAAATGTTTTTTATATCGTCCAATTTATCATAATCATCATGTGTTCCTATGAATCTGATATATACCATCTTCACCTTGAACAAAACTAGAGCAATAAGTCTGTAATTGTTGCCTTTTATATTAAAAACCACTCTGTTGTTGCCAACAAAATCGGCTGAATTGAATGTCTGTTTTATCTGGGCAAAATTGTCCCATTCAGCTTTCTCAGTTTTTTCATACCAGTCTTCCAACGCTGTTTCAGCATCTTTATTAGACTGATAAAAGAGTACTAGCGTTTTCTTAGCAATGATTCTCATTTCATGATATGTTGTTATAAGTTAGTATTCAAATTCGAGGCAAATATACAATGATAATTCTAAAATTCAAAACTTTCTTTGTTAATTTAGAATATATTACTCAAAGGATAGTTCTTTCTGTGTACTTCAGATAATAATCCAAGGTGCACAGAATTTTTGAGGGTATCGGTACAAAAGCCTGCTACGTAGTGTCCACGGAAAGAACCGTTCCTGTTGAGGACATATTGTGCTTGTTTTGTTATTATATTATAATAACGAGGCAGTTCTTTACATGGAGACGCAAAAAATGAGTACCTTTGCGGTCAATTTGGAAAACAGGTTTTATTCTTATGGAATTAGCAAGCAAATACAACCCTGCCGATGTGGAGGGAAAGTGGTACAAGTATTGGGAGGATGGCAAGTTTTTTCACTCAGAGCCCGATGGCCGTGAGGCTTACACTATAGTCATTCCGCCACCAAATGTGACCGGTGTACTGCATATGGGACATATGCTCAACAACACCATTCAGGATATTCTGGTGCGTCGTGCCCGTATGATGGGCAAGAACGCCCTGTGGGTACCCGGAACCGACCATGCATCAATCGCTACTGAGGCTAAGGTGGTGGCCAAGCTTGCTGCCCAGGGAATAAAGAAGACTGACCTTACCCGTGAGGAGTTCCTAAAGCACGCATGGGAGTGGAAGGAGGAGCACGGAGGCATAATCCTCAAGCAGTTGCGCCGTCTGGGTTGCAGCTGTGACTGGGACCGTACTGCTTTCACAATGGATGACCTGCGCTCTGAGAGCGTTATCAAGGTGTTTGTTGACCTTTACAACAAGGGCCTGATTTACCGCGGCGTACGTATGGTAAACTGGGATCCCAAGGCTCAGACAGCTCTGAGCGATGAGGAGGTGGTTTACAAGGAGGAGCACAGCAAGTTGTACTATCTTAAGTACTATGTTGCCGATGCAGCCGAGAATCCTGTAAAGACCACCGGTGCAGAGGGTGAGATTGTACACAAGGATGCCAAGGGCTACTACGCAGTGGTTGCCACCACACGTCCCGAGACCATCATGGGTGATACCGCAATGTGCATCAACCCTGCTGATCCCAAGAACGGCTGGCTCAAGGGGCACAAGGTGATTGTGCCTCTGGTTAACCGCGTAATTCCTGTAATTGAGGATGATTATGTTGACATTGAGTTCGGTACAGGTTGCTTGAAAGTAACTCCCGCTCATGATGTCAATGACTATATGCTGGGCGAGAAGTACAACCTTGAGACCATCGATATATTCAATGATAACGGCACCCTGAGCGAGAAAGCCGGCCTGTACATCGGTATGGATCGTTTTGCAGTAAAGAAGCAGATTGCCGTTGACCTGGATAACGCAGGCCTGCTGGAGAAGATGGAGGACTACACCAACAAGGTAGGCTACAGTGAGCGTAACCCGGATACCGTGATTGAGCCTAAGCTCTCAATGCAGTGGTTCCTCAAGATGCAGCATTTTGCCGATATGGCTCTGCCTCCTGTAATGAATGATGAACTCAAGTTCTATCCGCCCAAATACAAGAACACCTACCGCAACTGGCTGGAGAACATCAAGGACTGGTGCATAAGCCGTCAGCTCTGGTGGGGTCACCGCATTCCCGCATACTTCATGCCCAAGGGCGGCTTTGTAGTTGCCGAGACAATAGATAAGGCTGTAGAGCTGGCACGCGCCAAGAGCGGTGACAACAGCCTTACAGTTGCTGATCTGCGTCAGGATGAGGATGTGCTGGATACATGGTTCAGCTCATGGCTCTGGCCTATCAGCCTTTTTGACGGCATCAACAACCCCGATAATGAGGAGATCAAGTACTACTATCCCACAAATGACCTTGTGACAGGTCCGGATATCATATTCTTCTGGGTGGCACGTATGATCATGTCGGGTTATGAGTACAGACACGATATGCCTTTCCGAAACGTATACTTCACAGGTATCGTTCGTGACAAGCTGGGCCGTAAGATGAGTAAGTCACTTGGCAACTCACCTGATCCCATAGGTCTGATTGAGCAGTACGGTGCCGATGGCGTACGTATGGGTCTTATGCTCTCTGCTCCTGCAGGTAATGACATACCGTTTGATGAGGCCATCTGCGAGCAGGGCCGTAACTTCAACAACAAGATCTGGAATGCGTTCCGTCTTACACAGACCTGGACCGTAGCCGATATAGAGCAGCCTGAGAGCGCAAAGGTTGCAGTAGAGTGGTTCCGCAGCAAGTTGAACAGCACCGCTGCTGAGATGGATGACCTGATGTCAAAGTACCGCATCAGCGAGGCCCTGATGGCTGTTTATAAGTTGTTCTGGGATGAGTTCGCAAGCTGGTATCTGGAGATCATCAAGCCTGTTTACGGACAGCCTATTGACTCCAAGACATACGCTGCTACACTGGATATGTTTGAGCAGCTGCTCATGCTGCTTCACCCGTTCATGCCGTTCATCACTGAGGAACTTTGGCACGCAGTACGCGAGCGCAAGGATGGTGAGAGCATCATGAACCAGACAATCGTTGATCTTGTAAAGGGTAAGGCCGATGCTGCTCTGCTTGATCAGTTCGAGCAGGCCAAGCAGGTTGTGACTGAGATCCGTTCAGTACGCAAGGCCAAGAACATCGGCCCGCGTGAGCCGCTTACTGTTGAGGCTGTAGGCAGCAACCCGCTCGCAGCGTTGAGTAGCGTGATACTCAAGATGGCCGGACTGGATGAGATTGTTGTAGTAGCTGCCAAGAGTGAGGGTACAGCTGCATTCATGGTGGGAACCCAGGAGTATGCAGTACGTCTGGGCGGACTCATTGATGTGGAGGCAGAAATCAAGAAGATGGAAGCTGAACTGCAGCACCTGGAGGGATTCCTCAAGGGTGTCAACGCCAAGCTTTCAAATGAGAACTTTGTGGCACATGCTCCTGCTGCTGTTGTTGAGAACGAGCGCAAGAAACAGGCCGATGCCACTCAGAAGATTGCAACCATAAAGGAGAGCATGGCAGCTCTTAAAAAATAAATGGAGAACGAAAACAAAAAAGGCAACACCGGCCTGGTATTAGCCGTTCTGGCAATAGCTCTGCTTGTTGGAGCAGTGGTGTATCTTTATCTTTCTGTTCAGGATAAGAGTAGGGAGATTGATGATATGACCCAACTCTTTGAAATTGAGAAAGAGGAGATGGAGAACGAATACTCCGGATTTGCCGTACAGTATGACGAGATGCAGAGGCATATCTCCAATGACTCTCTTATTCGTCAGTTGGATAAGGAAAAACAGCGCACGCAGCAGTTGCTGGAGGAACTCCGTCAGACCAAGGCTACCAATGCAGCCGAGATTACCAGACTCAAAAGGGAACTTGCAACCGTACGTGAGGTAATGCGTTCATACGTTATCCAGATAGACTCCCTTGACCAGGTTAACAAACAGCTTGCCAAGGAGAACACCCGCGTCCGTCAGCAATATCAGGAGCAGACAAAGGTTGTGGAACAGCTTACTGTAGCAAAGGAGAAAGCCGAGGAAAAGGTTGCTCTCGCGTCACAGCTTGATGCGGCTGCTATTACTGTATCTGCACGAAACAAGCGCGGAAAAGAGGAAAAGAAAGTAAAGAACGTTACACAGTTCATGATAAACTTTACCATTGTCAAGAATATAACCGTCCAGACCGGCGAGAAAACCGTGTATCTGCGTATCACCAAACCGGACGGCGAGCCTTTGGTAAAGGATGCAAGCAATACGTTCCAGTATGAGAACGTGGCTCTGGAGTACTCTGCCAAGAAGTATATTGAATATACCGGCGAGCAGCAGGAGGTTACCATGTACTGGGATGTTGAGGAATATCTCAGTGCAGGAACATATACCGCATATCTGTTTGTTGACGGCGTAATGATTGGCGAACAGAGTATTACACTTAATTGATTTTCCGTTTTATTTAATGAGCACTTTCCGCGAACTTGGGGTATCGGACCGGATACTCAAGGCTATTGAAGAGTTAGGTTTTGAGAACCCCATGCCCGTTCAGGAGGCGGTAATTCCGTATCTTTTGGAAGAGGGGAGCGGTGATGTTGTGGCGTTGGCACAGACCGGTACCGGTAAGACCGCCGCTTACGGCATACCGGTAATTCAGCGTACCGATGTGGACAGCAAGGATGCCCAGTTCCTTATACTGAGTCCTACACGTGAGCTTTGCGTTCAGATTGCCAGTGACCTGGCTGATTTTTCGCATTATATTGAAGGCCTGCACGTTATCCCTATGTACGGAGGCTCATCCATAGAGAACCAGATACGCAACTTTAAGCGCGGTGCACACGTAATTGTGGCTACTCCGGGCCGACTGATTGACCTTATGGAGCGCGGTGTGGTAAGTCTTGACACCATCCGCACAGTCATCCTTGATGAGGCCGATGAGATGCTCAACATGGGATTCAGCGAGGATCTTGAAAAGATACTTTCATCGGTCCCTGTGGAGCGCAAGATGCTTATGTTCTCGGCCACTATGAGCAAGGAGATTCAGACAATATCGCAGAAATACCTGAACAATGCCCGCGAAATTGTAATAGGTACACGTAACGAAGGGGCCGAGAACGTGAACCACGTCTATTACATGGTTCACGCCAAGGACAAGTACCTGGCGCTTAAGCGCATAGTTGACTACTATCCTTCAATTTACGCTATAATTTTTTGCCGTACCCGACTGGAGACGCAGGAGATTGCCGACAAGCTGATGCAGGACGGCTACAATGCCGATTCACTGCACGGTGACCTGTCACAGGCACAGCGTGACCTCACCATGAACAAGTTCCGCAAGCACCAGCTGCAGCTTCTGGTGGCTACTGATGTGGCTGCACGCGGCCTTGATGTGGACAACCTGACTCATGTCATAAACTTTGGACTGCCTGATGATATTGAGAACTATACCCATCGTAGCGGCCGTACGAAAAGCAGCTCTATAAGGTAATTGACGATCTGGAGCGCATTCAGGTTAACGAGGAACAGATTGAAAAGTTCCTGCCTGAGATTTTCCGCCGTCTGGACTGGATGGATAAGAACGATATCATAAAGCGTATCGTGACCCGTGAATTCGGCCGTTTTGTACGTTACTATCAGGATGCTCCTGAACTTGAGGAGGTTACCCGTAAGGATGCCGATGACGAGAAACGCAAAAAGAAGGACCGTCATCGGGCTCAAAAAGGTTATACCCGTTTCTTTATCAATATAGGTAAGAAGGATCACGTTCAGCCTGTTCATATCATTGAGATGCTCAACCGCAATGTGGCCGGGCGCGTGGATGTGGGCCGTATTGACCTGATGCAGAGTTTCTCATTCTTTGAGTGCCCCGAGGAGTACACTGAGGAGATTATTGAGGGCATGAACGGTGTGAACTATAAGGGTCGCGAGGTAAATGTTGAGGTTGCCGAGACCCGCTCTGAGGATGGCCAGCAGACAGAGGACAGACCCTCTAAAGAGCGTAAGTCCCGTAGGGAAGACAAACCCCGCCGTGAGGATAAACCCGTAAGGGAGAAGAAATCCAATCGTGAGGAGAAACCACGCAGAGAAAGTAAGCCCACCCGTGAGGAGAGAGCTTATCGTGAGGAAAAGACATCCCGCACTCCTAAACGTGCCCCCAAGGTTCAGGTAGCACAGGATGATGAGTTCTGGCGCGATTTTGAAAACGGTGACTGGCGTCAGTTCTTCCGAAATGGCACAAAGGGGACAGTCCCTACTGTGCCATCCAAACGCAAGGACAAGAAGTCATCGGGCCGTAAAGAAAAAGTGAACGGACGCAAAGCATCCCGCACCGTCACCAAACCAAAGAAATCCCGCCGATAGTTTTTAGCTGTTCTTGAAGATAATGACTATCTTTGGAGATATAAGTTACTAGTCATTCATTATGAGAACATTGCGTATTTTAGCTGCTGTTATGGCGACTGCTGTGATGATGCAGTTCACGGCTTGTGATTCTACCAAAAATAACGAGTTGAAGCGTGGCAAGGCCAGTGATGAACTTATCGCTGCGGCCGATGCTTTTTATGAGGCTACGCGGACCGAACCTCAGGGTAGGGACCATATCAACTTGCACAGTATCATGGTACTCAAGCACGGAAAAGTGGTGCTGGAACGGTGGTACAATGGAGAGAGTGCCGATAAACCGCATACCATGTGGTCTGTGAGCAAGACATTTACCGCTACAGCCATCGGTTTTGCTATTAACGAGGGCTTGATTAAGGTAGATGATCCTGTTTTCAGTTTCTTTCCAGAGAAACTGCCTGCCAATCTGGATGAAAATCTGGCAAGGATGACCATCCGTGACCTGCTCACCATGACCTGTGGGCATGATGTGGCTATTGATTTTCATAATTTTGATGCTCCTGACTGGGTGGAGGGATTCCTGGCATATCCAGTGACTCATACTCCAGGTACTTATTTTGTTTACAATTCTGTGGGAACCTATATGTTATCGGCCATAATATACAAGGTTACCGGTCAGGATATGAATGACTATCTGGATACCCGTCTGTGGCAGCCCCTGGGTATTGAGAAGCCGGAATGGGACAAGAGCCCGCAGGGATTGAGCTGCGGCGGATGGGGCCTGCACCTTAAGACTGAAGATATGGCCCGTATGGGACAGTGTATGCTCCAGAAAGGCAAGTGGAACGGCAAGCAGGTGATTCCCAAGTCATGGGTCAAGGAGATGTCTACATATAAGGTGGAGTCAGGTCCTGCCGGAACACGTTTGGAGGATATGCCTCGTTTAGGCATAACCAAAGAGAATAACCAGTGGGCCAAGGGTTACTGCTATCAGATGTGGATATGTGCCGACAACGGCTATCGTGCCGATGGTGCCAACGGACAATATTTCATGGTATTCCCCGATAAGGATGCCGTTCTGGTTCTAACCACTGATTCCAATGTCTACCAGCCTTATATGGATATAATCTGGAAGTACCTGATTCCGGCTCTATAATAGGGAAAGTGTCAAATTTTTGGACAATATTGGGGCAGAATCAATGATTTTGCCCTTTTTTCTTGGATATAGGTCCGATGAGCGGATAAATTTGGGGTAAAAATAAAAGTCCTATAGATGTTTATCCATTACCTTACAATTGCGCTGCGTAATATAAAGAGGTACGCGTTACAGAACACAATATGCATTCTGGGTCTGGCGGCAGGATTTGTTTGCTTCTGCCTTACATCCATCTGTGTACATTATGAAAACACCTATGATACTTTCCATAAGGACTGGCAGAATATCTGGTCTTTTGATGTCAGCGATGCAAATAAGTCAGAGAGCCTTAGCAGTGACATCAGGCCTTTTCAGGCATATATCCAGTCATTTGAGGATTTGACCAAGTGGCCCGATGTGGAGATGGTTGTGCCTTTTGACCGATGGGGAGGTGCTGTAGGGACAAAACGTATCATTGTGATCAATGAATCGTTTACCAAGATGTTCAACCTGGAACTGGTAAAGGGTGATATGAACTTTCTTAATGATCCCAATCTGGTAGCCGTATCGGAATCATACGCAAAAGAGTGCTTTGGTGATGAGAATCCCATTGGCAAGGCCATAGATGATATCGGAAACAACCGTTGGTTCTTTGACAGCGGGATCCATTACGTGGGCGCGGTCGTCAAGGACTTTAAACACTCTTTCCTTGATTTTGCCATGCTGGTTTGTGCAGAGCCTCAGGGACGACGTCATTATGGCGAGCTTACTGATGTCCTGCTTAAAGTCAAGCCGGGAAGTGACCTTAATGCTCTTGCTGATAAAGTGAGTAACTCAATCCTTGAATACAACAGCCATTATAAGAGAGAGTATGTTCCGGTCAATATCAGTGGAATACATAAGATTCTAAGGGGAAATCTCCTTGAGATGAGTATGGACAGTGTAACCATTATCTCATGGACAAGCCTGTTGCTCATAATCTGCTCAATAATCAACTATCTGATATTCTTCCTGAACAGCCTTGCTGACAGACGTCATGAGATGGGACTTCGCGTGGTTCATGGCTCAACGCCAAGGGATCTTACCGTAATGCTGTCAGTGAATATCCTTGTGGTGCTGGCAATAGCATATGCCATAGGTATTGTGGCCGATCTGTTCCTTGTGGGGCCCTTCTGCACCTTTGCAGGCTTTGATCTGCCGGAATCCTACTTTATAGGTGGCAGCCTGCTGTTTATGCTCATTATACTTGTATTCTCAGTGATGCTTTGCACTGCGTTGTCACACATAGTAAGCAGGAGATTGTTGCATGAATCAGTTGTAAACAAGCGTTCGTCAAACGTGCTGTCACAGGTGAGTGTCGCCATACAGCTGGCATTCAGCATATTCTTTGTCTTCTCTACCGTATGTATCAGTCATCAGTACCGGGATATATTCAAGAAGGATTGGGGGCTGGCTACAAAGAACAGGGCGTTGCTTGAGATGGGCCAGAAATATGTCTATGATGAGAACGGATTCAGAGAGGTGGATACATCTGGGTCTATAGACCAGATAAAGGGCTTGCCGATGGTAGAAGAGGTTCTTGCTGACGGTAATCTGCTTATGGGCGGCGTAAATATAGGCTTGTCTGACGGCTATCTTTCAGTGGATCCGGATGATGAAGGTATAGCGGCTTGTACCGACGGCGGAATACAGGAACCGTGGAGACCGATTTACGGCTTTACCGTAGTGCAGGGTGAACTGCCGCAGCGCAGGCTGAACTGGGAGAATGAGATTGTAATAACGGCCGATGTGGCCAGGCAGCTTGGACTTGAGGACGCGGTTGGCAAGTCTATATATCTTCGTCCCAAATGGGGCGCATGGGATGCTTCCAACAGCCCCAGGGAATTTAAGGTGATAGCTGTCTTGAAGGAGATGTATTTTGCCGGACCTCTTAAAAGACCCTTACCCTTGTATCTGATAAACGGTTCATCGTCATATGCCACTCTTTACATTCAATACAAGGAGGGAACCCGTGCTCAGTTGGAACAGGAGATTGACAAGATGGGTCTTTCGGGCAGGCTACTTTTTTCAGAGGATGCATTTTTGGAAAGAAGAGTTGAGAGTACAATGAAACTTTTCCCTCTGTTGCTCATATTCTCAGCTATCTGCATACTTATATCCGTATCGGGCGTATGGTCTGTGGTGATACTCTCCTGCCGCAAGAGACGCAGGGAGATTGCCATCCGCAAGACATTCGGTGCCAGGACATGGGAGGTGTTCTCCATATTCCTGCGTGAATATGGCATTATACTGGCTGTAGCATCAATTCCGGCATTCACCTTGGGATTCCTGTTCATAAATCATTGGCGCGGACAGTTCCAGCAGCAGGCCACGATAAGTTGGTGGATTTATGTTGCAGTCCTTGCCGGAATGGCAGCCGTTATATATCTGGTTGTGGTGTGCAGCGTGCTGCGTACCGCCCGCGAGAATCCGGCCGATGTAATTAAAAGTGAGTAAACAATAAAACATCATAGTTATGCTGTTCCAATATTTGAAAATCGTAATGCGTAATATCAGGCGTGACTGGACCTATTTCCTGATAATTACTGTTTGCCTTGCTGCAGGTCTTACCCTGTTTGCCATCCTGACTGTAGAGGATGAATGTTTCCATGAGTCAGGTTATCCTGGCCATGAAAGGACCTTTTATGCCGGACTCACTGATCCTGATTCTGTCAAGGAGAGAAAGAAAGCGGCCGCTTGGGATTATAGTTCCTTTATCCAGAATTACCAGAAAGAGATGGAGTTGTATGGCGAGAAGGTCTATGATGCCGGCTGCTTTTATGTTGAGGGAGTTGAGGATATTGTCCTGAAACAAGCCTCTGATGATCTTAGGAATCAGAAAGGCCTGTCGTTCCATTTTGCAGGAAAGGATTTCCCCTATTATTACGGAGGTGGCACACTGAAACAGATAAGTGTATCTCAGTCCTATTACAAATATAACAACCTGACTCTACTGAAGGGTGACCGTACACCTGTAAACGAATATGAGATTATAGTAAAGGAATCACTGCTGAAAAGGATCGGTCTGAGCGTAGATGACATAGAATCATATTCTGTAAAGCCCATATTGTCTGATGATGTAACATCGGACATAGAGTACCGCATAGTCAATGTTATAAAGGATGACAAATGGAGTAAGGATGATGATTATGACTGTTTCCATTGGGCATTCATATCAAGACAGTATGAGGACAGTTTCAACCCCCAGGTCATCCTGGCTCCGGGTGCCGATAAAGAGGCCGTCAATGAAAGGCTTAAAACCAGGCAGTTTACCAATACGCGCGGGGAGATAAAGATTCCTCAATTGTCAAGTGAATTTTATTACCATCATGATGGATTGAGGAATTCTCTGCTTTATTCTTTAGCTCTGATTATTGCGGTTGTAGGTTTCCTTAAGAGACTGGTGCAGTCAATGAATCAGAATAGGAGAGCCAAGCAGATTCATGTCTGTCTGGGAGCCGGAGCTTGGCATATCCTGGCATTGCAGATGTTAGAGGTGTTGATAATGCTGACAGCCTCAACACTGCTGTCAATGTATGTGTCATCATTTCTGACTGAATTCCTGAATGGCAATCTGGACAATCTCAGTTTTGAACACTATCTGCCTTTTGGAGATATAGTTAAGATAGAGATATTGACATCGGTCGGCGTCATGACCATAAGTGCAGTAGTAGTTCTTATTGCAACATATTTCTTTATAAAGAATGCCTACTCTGGCAGTATCATTACACATAAGGAACGTCATTTAGTGACCAACATAATCATATGCATTGAGCTTGCAGTGGCCGTTTACGGGATGACAGAATCACTTACATATCTGGGATTTTCGGAGGAAATATACAACCCCCTGCCCAGAGATCTTAAGAAGAGGACATTCAGTCTGGACATTCAGTCTGAAAGGTCAATAATTGAGCAATACGTTCCTGTCTCACAACTGATAACTGAATTGCGCTCAATTTCTCAAGTTGAGGAAATATGCTGTGCAAAGTCATGGATAAACAGTTTTATGTCAATAAACGGCACAAGTTTCTGGCTTTCACAGGTAGACAGCAGCTATTTCAGGTTCTTCACTATTCCATGTCAGAGGTTCGGTGTACCGGAGACCGGCGATGAAATATATCTGAGCCGGAAGTTGTGGGATAATATGGTGGCTGCCGGAATAGATGTCGCCAAGCCTTTGGATATGAATAATTTCAATATGAACATATATGACATGAATGGAAACCGCATACCTGGAACAAGCAGAAAAGTCGTTGTTGCAGGAATATTTGAAAGGAGCTATAACGCATATAATGAAGGAGAGGAACTGATGGATGCCAAGGGCAGCGCCGTAACAATTGACAATAACAATTTCGGCATTCCATATTTAAGGTTCTCTCGCGGCGTAACCATGGAACAGGCTCAACAGCTTGTTGACGATGTTGTCTCCAGACATCTGCCGGAGACTATAAGACTTCAACTTAAAAAGCTGGATACATATCAATATGAAGATGATGTCAAGACTTCATCATCTGTATTTTCTGTAGTCGCCTTTATCTGCCTGATGCTGGCCATACTGAGCGTTCAGACATCGGTATCGGCCGATGCAAACCGTCGCCGCAAGGAGGTCGCATTGCGCAAGATAAACGGAGCAAAGGCACGTCACATAGCAGCTTTGTTCGTACGGCCTTACGGTGTGATTGTTATGGTAGCTTTTATAGCAGGTTATCTGTTAAGTGTAGTCAGGACTGTCAGGACGGTACGTGGAGAAGAACGCACATACCTGACGCTTGACAGCTATGTGAGCTGGATCCTACCCGTTACGCTTGCCATAATAGTTGCAGTAGTGGCATTGACACTATTCCGCAAGGTCCGCTCAATAATGCGAACCAACCCCGCTGATGTGATAAAGAGTGAGTAGTGCCATTGGGGACGGTTCCGATGCCAAAGGGGACGGTTCCGTTTGGCACTGCCACATAGAATCCTATTTGCATTAGAAACGATATATTAGATTTTGGATGTTTATCTTAATGCCAAACGGAACCGTCCCCTTTGGCATCGGAACCGTCCCCAATGGCTCGCCCAATGGCTCGAGTGTCAAATTATTAGACGTTTTTTATATGAATAATACGATTTGATGTTTTTTTCTTGGAGAGAGAAGCTAATAGAGAATAAATTTGAATCAGAAATAACAATTAAACTCTTATATAGTCATGATTGAAGTTAACAATTTGCAGAAGATCTTCCGTACAGAGGAAGTTGAGACCTGGGCTCTGAATGATGTATCGTTCAATGTAGCCGATGGTGAGTTTGTGGCCATTATGGGCCCTTCAGGTTGCGGTAAGTCAACTTTGCTGAATATCCTTGGTTTGCTGGACAACCCGACCAAAGGCAGTTATAAACTGCAGGGCGTTGAGGTTGCCAATCTTGATGAGAACCATCGCACAGACCTGCGTAAGGGAGTGATTGGTTTCGTATTCCAGAGCTTTAACCTGATTGATGAGCTTAACGTGCGTGAGAACATAGAGCTTCCGCTGCTCTACATGGGTGTGCCCGCCAAGGAGCGTCGCCGTCGTGCCGAGGAGGTTATGGAGCGCATGAACATATCTCACCGCGAAAAGCATTTCCCCAACCAGCTGAGCGGTGGTCAGCAGCAGCGTGTGGCAATTGCCCGTGCCGTGATTGCAGGCCCCAAACTGATATTGGCCGATGAGCCCACCGGTAACCTGGACTCCGTGAACGGACAGGAGGTGATGAACCTCTTGAAGGAACTCAACCAGCAGGGAACCACCATCGTTATGGTTACCCACAGCCGTCACGATGCATCGTACGCAAACCGAATAATCAACCTCTTTGACGGCAGTATCGTAAAAGAACTCCCACTTTGATACCAAAGGGGACGGTTCCGTTTGGCTCGTTTTTAACAAATAGGCCAAACGGAACCGTCCCCAATGGCCCTATTTTTCAATATGCTCATACATTATCTTAAGACCGCTTGGCGGAATATCCGTGCACACTGGGTATATAGTCTGCTCAGTATTTGTTGCCTTGCCATTGGAACAGCAATGTTCTCAGCGCTGTACTATGGCATTAACTATGATGATTTCTTTGAGAACAGGTTACCCGGTCACAAACGGAGTTGGTTCGTTTACATGACAATGCCGGAAAACCGCAGTAAGGGAGATCATCCGGAACGGGTATATCGCCAACAGTTGCCATACCATGATTACAAGACTCTGTTGGATATGCCGGAAATTGAATCCGTATCGGTATCCGTTGGTATGAGCATCCATCTGTCTTTTTCAGATTCGGAAAAGGTATATGGAGTGGGGCCGATACTAGGAGTTTATGTTGATGGTGATTATTACAAATACCAGAAACTGACTCTTCTGTATGGTGACAGAGTTCCCCAAAACGAGAATGAGATTGTAGTATCGGAGTCGCTTTTAAAACGCATGGGTTATGACAAGGATATAAGCCAATGTCTTGTCAAGACCGAAACATACAGAGCCGGTATAGATTATCAGATTGTCAACGTAGTGCGTGATGACAAATGGCGCCGTAGTCTTGGTTATGATGTCTTTTTAAGCACTCAGGACTGGAAAATCCAAAGTATTCCGTTTTACGATGTCGATGTCATACTTAAAGAGGGGGCCGACGTAAATGATATAAACGACAGGTTGAGTGTTACCTTGGTTGATGATGATGAAGGCAACAAGAAGATACTGCAGCTGTCCAGATTTGAAGAGAATCCCAATGACAGGATGGAAAAAGCGTTGCTTAGCATATTGAGCATCCTGGTTCTCGTTATAGCTGTAACCAATTATCTCAAGCATATAGTCATGGTACTCAAACAGCATAACCGGGCCAATATTATCCGCTACAGTCTGGGAGCCAGACAGGGCAGCCTTACGCTTATGCTGATAGCCGAAGTTGTTATCATACTGTTTTTGTCACTTGCCATAGCCCAATATATCACATTCCTTGTCTGCACATGGATAAACCAGTCTGTATATTTGGGAGAGCGGTATTTTCATCTGGCCGATTTGTGCAGGTTGAATACATGGGCAATAGTTGCTATTGCTGTGATAAGCATCGCTGTTTGCCGTGTTGCCGTATACGGACAGAACAAGGTCCTTAAGAACAGGATCGTTGTTTTTCAACGTGAAAGGAAGGTGTTCAAATACATAATCATCGGCATTGAGACATCGGTAGCGGTTCTGGCATTGGCATCGGTCATTAACATAGAGGTTACCGCGCCCAGGCCATACAATCCGCTTCCCAAGTCAGAAAGTAGCAGGACCTACTTTATAGAGACCGAGGAAGGTGATTCATATACGGACAATCAGCGTGAATTCTGCAAGATTGTCAGTCATTTGCCCCAGGTTGAGGATATGGTATCTTCGGAGAGCGACTGGAACGGAGCACATGTAGATCAATACAAAGTTCAGGATAGAACTGAATGGCTGTTCGTGAAAGGATATGATATCCGTTATTTTGATTTCTTTAATATACCCATTGAATGGCTGGATCCTACGCATCCGTCAAGCGGATACCTTATAGACCGTCGTACGTACGAAAGGTATATGAGGGATGGCGTGGATTTAAGCAGTATATCAAGTACAAGTTACAACACGGTTACCCCTGTTAATATAACCGGAGTGTATGAACATTATATGTTAGGTGATCCTTATGTGATAGGTGGAGATGTAGGTGGACTGTTCAAGTATAATCCCATATCGGAATATTATACCAACTTTTTTGTAAGGTTCCGTGAAGGTGTTTCACAGTCGGAGGCAGAGAATATGCTGCGTAAAGCCTGGAATGAAGCAAATCCGTCATCCATGGAGGATATAAAGATAAGACCTATTCCCAAATATACCGATGATGAATACCGCTTTACGTCTTTGGGATTCCAGGTTGGCGGAATTGTCTGCATACTGCTGGTTATACTTAGCGTGACATCGTCCATATCGGCCGAAACGAACGTACGCCGCAAAGAAGTGGCTTTACGCAAGATTAACGGTGCTAAGGCTAGTAACATAATGGCTCTGTTTATCAAGCCGTACTGCATAATTCTGGCTGTGGCATTCCCGATAGGAATCCTTGCATCATTGGCTTTGGTGGGTCATGCAAAACTGTACGTCTGGATTGCACCTGTGACATTGGTTGTAATAGCAATCATTGTGGCGCTCTCCGTATGGGGCAAGATTCGCGCCATCATGCAAACCAATCCGGCCGATGTAATCAAAAGCGAGTGACGCAAAGAGAAACGACCCCTTTGCGTCATTTTTTCATATCTTTGTGGTGTTATGACTGAAGCTAAGATTCTTGTGATTGATGATAACACAGCGGTGTTGAGTACGCTTAAGATAGTTCTTAAGAGCGTATTCAAGACGGTTGTGGCTGTTGCTGACCCTCAGCTTATCCCGGCCCTGATAAGTGCGGGCAATGTGGATGCTGTTCTGCTGGATATGAATTTTGGGTCCGATAAGCTGGACGGACAGGATGGCCTGTTCTGGCTGGACAGGATAATGAACCGCAGCAATCTTGATAACCCGCCTGCGGTTGTAATGATCACTGCGTTCGGCGATGTAGGTCTGGCTGTGACCTCACTCAAGAAAGGTGCTTTGGACTTTATTCAGAAACCCTGGGACAACAATGACCTGGTCAAGAAACTGCATGAGGCCATAGCCAAGCGCGATGCCCTGTATGCAGAGAAACAGCGTAATCCGGTTGCAGAGGAGGAATCCGTTAAGGAGGAGGCTCCAAGTTCACTGGATGAGATGGAGAAACTGACTATACAGAGGGTGCTTGAATCAAGTGGACGTAATCTTACAACTACTGCCGAGAAATTGGGCATAAGCCGTCAGACTCTATATAACAAGATGAAACATCATGGCATCATATAGCCGGCATTACACACTGCATGTGACGGCATCGGTCGTGATGACTATGGTCTTTCCGGCTGCTGCCGTTTGGCTTTTCGGGGCGGGTTATGCTCCGTTTGCCGTGCTGTCTGTCATACTGGCTCTGGCGTCTGTATTCAGGCTCATCAAACTGCTGCGTTATCCCATCTCCCAGACCGAGATGATGGCACGGGCCATAAAAAACAATGACCTTATGCTGCATATCCCTGAGACCGATGACATTCTGCTCAGTCGGGCATCGGCCGATATGAACCGCATCCTGCTCTCATACCGCAAGGACCAGAATGAACTGGAAACCCGCAAGAACTACTATGACCGCATTCTGCGCGTGATGACGCACGAGTTGCGCAACACCGTGACTCCAATTGTCTCTCTGACCGATTTCATGATAGAGAACCCCGATGCCCAATCAGACGAGGAACGTCAGGAAGCCATCAGTATCATAAACTCACAGGCCCACAATGTGTGCAGTTTTCTGGAGTCATACCGTCAGCTAACCGTGCTGGCTCAGCCATCAATGACCGATATCCCCGTATCCCGCATTTTCAGCAACCTTCAGACTCTGCTCAAGGCCGAGCCGGGTGCGGACCGCGTGCGTTTTGAGCAGGCCGGCGATGTTATTATCCATGCAGACTCCAGCCTTATCCCGCTGGCACTGATAAACATTATCCGGAATGCCATTCAGGCAACCGATGAAGTGGAGGACGGCCGCATTACCGTGATGGCATCGGCCCCCGGAGGCAAGCCCTGCATAACCGTAACCAATAACGGACCGGAGATTCCGGAGAGCCAGATTGAGCAGATATTCATGCCGTTTTATTCTACCAAGAAGAGAGGCAGCGGCAGTGGTATAGGCCTTGCCCTCTCGCGTCAGATCATGCAGCTTCATGAGGGTACGCTTACCTGCTCATCGCACTATCCCTATACCGTTTTCACTCTGCAGTTCAGTTAGTGACGCAAAACGAAACGACCCCTTTGCGTCAGTGACGCAAAACGAAACGACCCCTTTGCGTCACTTTCAGTTGAGGACCACCTCATCGGCATCGGCTATGCGGTCATAGCCGGTTATTATTATCTCGTCACCTGGGTTGAGGCCTTCAAGTATCTCAAAGTGGCGTGGGTTCTGACGGCCGATGCTTACGGGTACGCGGACGGCGTGGGTGTGCTGTGCATTTATCTTGAATACCCAACTGCCATGAGTGTAGTTGTAAAAGTTTCCTTTGGGTACTATTATGGACTGAGCCTGGCCGCCCATCTCAATTCGTGCCTGGTAGGTCTTGCCTATGCGGGCGTTATCGGGCATTGAATCGGTAAAGACAAGGAACACATCAAACGATCCGTTCTTGATTTCGGGGACGGTGCTGCTTATGGTCATGGGGTATGTCTTTTTCTCGTACGTTATGGTTGCGGGCTGGCCCACGGCAATCTTGTCAATATAGAACTCGTTTATGCTCAGGCGCATGCGGAACTGGTCCATTCGTTTGATGTCGGCAATTGCGGTACCGGAACTGATGCGCTGGCTGGGCTCCAGTGAGAGTCCGCTAAGCTGGCCGTCGGCGGGTGCTGTAACAATCAGGTCGTTCAAGCGTGCCTCGGTCATTAAAAGCTGGCTGTGGGCTTCGGCCAGCTCATCCTTAAGCGCCTCCTGGCGGATGGCATTAAGTATGGAATCCTGACGGCGGCTCTCCAGCTGCAGGCGGACGGTCTCCATCTTGTAATTGTATTCCTCATCGGCCACATCAAGCTGTGCTTTGCTTTTAATACCCATCTTGTATTCCTCAATTGCAAGATTGTGCTCTTTTTCAAGCCTTTTGAGTTCATACTTGGTTTGAAGTATGTTCTGAGCCAGGGAGAGGCGGCGCTGGTCCATCTCAATCATGCTGGTGCGGTAGGAGCGGTTCTGTTTGCGCCATTTGTCGCGCTCGCTCTCTATGGTGCGCATCAGGTCCGGATCGCTCAGTATCATGAGCGTATCGCCCTTGTGTACCAGTGCGCCGTCCTGTACCAGAAGATTCTCTACAAATCCGCCTTCACGTGTATAGACCTTGATGGTCTGGATGGGTTGCAGGGTGCCGTCGGCATTAACGTATTCCGAGAATTCACCGGCAGATACGGTCGCGGTCTGAACGCTGTCAGAGTTTATCCTGATGATCTTGGGACCTGTTGAAACCCTTATGAGCATAATTATGAGACCTAATCCCAAAAGGCCGGCAACTATATGAATGCGGTATTTTACATACCATTTCTTGGGCGGTAATTTATAATCCATATTCCACTTGACGTTCTATTAGTTCATTATTCAAAAAATCATATCCGGTCATACTGCGTATGGTGTAGTACAGCTGCCAGTAGCGGCTTAAGGCCGATACATAACCTCTGTAAGCCGAGTCCTTGGCGGTGATGGCCGAATTAAGGTCCAGTATTGTTGAGGAGCCGTTAACGTATAGATGACGTGCAACCTCATAGCGGTGCTGTGCGGTCTGCATGGTACGCTTTGCTATCTCCACCTGACGTTCCTGCAGGTTGAACTGGTTGACCGCGCGTGTTACGGTCTTTTCAAAATTGACCTGGTTCTGTTCTATACGCAAACGTGTTAGTTCCAGATTGTTCTGGGCTATCTTGACACGGCCGCGGGCACGTCCCCAATCCAGGATAGGTATGCTTATGGATATGCTAACGGATTGCTCGTCATTAAGGTTGCGGAAACTTTCCGGCAGTTCATCGGCGGTCTGTGCAAGTCCCAGACGCATGTAGATTGATGCCCTGAACCCGGCCTGTGATTTGTAGTAGGCCAGATTGCTTTCACTGTTCAGACGGCTCAGTTCCATGCTCTCAATGTCCGGGCTGTTCTGGTGTGCCAGTTCCATAGCCTTATCCAAGGGCACTGTAAAATGAGGTATGCTGTCGGTTGTAATGACCTGAATCTGTGTGTCCGATGTCAGGTTCAGAAAGTTGCGCAGCTGGTCAACCGCGTCATCAAACGACATCTGTGAACTGATAATGTTGGTCTCCTGGTTTAGTTTGTTCAACTCAAGCTGCAGCAGTTCGTTCTCGGTTATTGTGCCAATGTTGTATCGGCCCAATCCGTATGTGTATAGAGTGTCGGTGGCAGCCTGGTTAAGTTTGGCTATCTCCAGGTCAGTCTGTGCCGATACCAGTCCAAAAAAGACCGATGAAGCCTGCGATGCCACCAGTTCCATGGTCTCGGCATACTGCTTGCGGGCCATGCGGTACTCTATGGGTTCCGTCTTGCGGCTCCACTTGAATGAGTTGTATCCGTTCAGGCTCTGTGAGAAACTAAGCTGCAAAGGCTGGGAGTAGTAACTGCGGGTATGATTGCTGCCTAACTGGTCCAGACGGCTAATGTTGCCGGACAACGAGATCTGTCCGCCTGTAAACCATATATTCTGAGTAAGGTCCAGTGACAGGTTGTTGCGCATGCTGTTGCTGCGCACATATTGCTCGGATCCGTCGGGCAGAGTTACATAATTGGTGCTGCGGTTTAGCGAAGGCGAAGATGAGAGTGACAGGGTAGGGAGCATCTCGGCCCTATAACTGCGGTAACTGAGCCAGGCCGATTCAAAAGAGTTCCGGGCCTGGACAGCCTGAGGTGATGACTCCTGGGCTATTCGGATTACCTCGCTCATTGTCAGGCGAACGGTATCGCCACCGGCATGACCGGCGGCTGATACGTTCAACAGAACAAGGAGAAACGATATTTTGATTAGCTGTCTCATATTCTAGTTTTGATTGACAGCTCAAAAGTACCGTCCCTCCTTGCGATGGGCAAACTGTGAAAGAAAAATCGGCTTTTTAGACTTAAAATCGTCTAATTTTTTGACACATCTCTTTTAGAAGGTCAGGTTTACGCCGCCCATAAAGGCAATACCGGGCATGGGGTATCCGTCGTTAATCTGATATTTGGTGTTGAGCAGGTTGTCTCCGTTAACCCAAATCTGAAGTATATCTGATACCTGATATGACAGGCGGGCATTCCAGAGCAGGAAATCCTCTTTCTTGTCAGGGTTGGCTATGACAGTAACAGGCTGAACCGTTTTGGGCGTGGTGTATAAAGTATTTATGTACTGGAATCCGGTGCTGGCATGCCAGCCGTTCTTTTTGAAAGATCCTCCCAAATATGCTTTGTGTACAGGTGCGGCTATTACGGGAGTCTCCATATCTAAGTAACTGTAGTTAGCATTTACTGCCAATGATTCTGAAATAAGATATGATGCCTGTACTTCAACGCCTGTGTTTTTAAGTTCACCACTGTTCTGGTTGAGCTTTCGTCCGCTGGGTTTAGTCGGGTCAACAGGTAATGTAAGAATAGTATTCTTAATATCTGCATGGAACACATTAATGCCATAGTTTAGTTTGCCTTGCAATAGGCTTTGTGAGAAGGATAACTCATAGTTCCAGAGAGATTCTGGTTTCAGTTCTGCATTTTTGGGATTATACATATACATCTCCCTGATTATGGGGTAGCGGAATCCTTTGCCTGCTGACAACTTGACTTCGGCATTAGCCGGCAGATGAAATGCCGCTCCAAACTGGGGAACATACTCTGTGCCCACAGTAAAGTGATGGTCTGCACGAATTCCTGCATTAAGTGTAAGCCATGAACCTATCATCTGACGCATCTCAATATATCCGGCCAATTCGTCTTCACGCATATCAACCTGTAGCTCTCTGGGGCGTCCGCCAATAGAGTCGTTATATGCGGTTCCACCATATCTGTAATAGTCAAATCCTAAAGTTATGCGGTTTCCTTCAAACAGACTGACACTTTGCCAGGCCGATGCTCCCAACATTTCGTCGTAAGAGGTAAATCGGAACAATTTGGGAGTGGTTCCCGGGGTATATCCGTCATTAATCCAGTGGTCACCCCAACTGTAAAACAGGCTTATTGCTCCTGATGTACGTGCGTATTTGTTTTCAATGAACATAGCGGTAGTACCGCGGGTAATCTTCTGGTCGGCGTCATCAAGCGGCGCTGACTCGGAACCTGGCTGTGATGCCTTGAATCTGGTGATATCTACGTTGGCCGATGCGTTCCAGTTCTGCGATATCTCATAGCCAAGCTTGGCGTATCCTCCAAACTGCTCAAAGTCCATGTTTTCACGATGACCGTCGGTGCGGTTGTATGAACCGCTTGCCACGGCGTTGAATTTACCCTGCTGTGTATTGACAGTCAGCTCGGTCTCGGCAGTATTGAATGAACCGTAGCCTGCGTGCAGACTGGTATGAGTTCCGTCCTGCGGTTTCTTGGTAACAATGTTGATTACACCAGCCATGGCACCTGAACCGTAAAGGATTGATGCCGGGCCGCGCAGGACTTCAACGCGCTCCGTCATAAGAGACTGGTAGGAATCGGCTATAGGATGCCCATAAATACCGGCGTAGTTTGGATGTCCGTCTATTAGTACGATCATGCGGGCTGCGCTACCGTTCATACCGCGCATGGATATATTGCCGGCTGCGCCTCCTGAAACACCATATCCGGCATATCCGCGCTGTGTGATGAACAGTCCGGGAACCTGCTCGGTAAGCAGGGGTAGGAGTGATGCACGATTGGTCTCCTCAATGGTCTGGCGGTCTATTACGTTTACTGTCTGTGACAGATGACGGACATCGGTTTCACTACGTGTTCCGGTTATTACAACCTCCTGGAGGGACTTGGATTGGGAATCCTGGAGAGGCTGTGCGACTATTGCTGTGTCCATCGAAATGGCTGCAGCAGTCAGAATAAGAGCAATGCGTTTCATATTTTTTGTTTTTGGTTAGTCTTATGACCGCAAAGATAATCAAGTGACACGAATTTTAAAAATCGTGCTACTAAAAACTTTGGCCGTTACGGAGCTGACGCTCCTACTATAGCTCTTGGCTTTCGGGCCAAAAGCCCGCTCTAATCGTATTGAGCCAATAGCCAATAGCCAATAGCTAAAGTTTGTAAGTTAATCGGCGCGGCTCATAAGCAGTTTGCCGTGCCGGATACCTTTGATTGAGGTCATTTCATCGGCCAGCGAAGTAAGCAGACGGGCCTCACCCATAACGGTGCACACATGCAGACAGGTGCTTTCATTGATGTAATGTTGCTGCGAAGAAAGAACAAGGTTCTGATGGAGAATCTGAATGTCAGAGATTCGTGCGGATATGTCGGTCCGCTGCTGGTCATATATTATAAATATGGTGCCTGCCACAATATGGTTGCATTGCCATTTCTTTTCGGCCAGATTCTTTTCGATCAGGAAACGGATAGCCTGTGAACGGTTTGCAAATCCGTCCTCCTTAACAAAAGAGTCCAATGACTCCAACAGTTCATCTTCGAGTGAAACTCCGAATCTTTTAAGTGCCATAACAAATCACTTTTTTTCAATCCAAAGTTAATCATTTTGGAAAACTTTTTTCAAATTTTCAAATCAAAAGTTTTCCAAAACGGGAAAGAAATATTTGTAGACGGGGCTGTTGAAAACTTCTTTGAAATTATTGCTTTTTTATTGTCAACTGGTCGCACCAACTTATTGTTTTTATAATATCTTTGCGTTCGTCATTGGTTTTCATAAGGGCGGCACCCTGAAGGAATAATTTGGAATCCGGTGCAAGTCCGGAACAGTACCTGCTGCTGTAAGTCCTTAATTATAAGTCCGATGCACTCTCTGCCACTGGTCAATAAAGACCGGGAAGGCGCATCGGACGGGATAAGTCAGAAGACCTGCCAACGACATTTTGGTCCTTGGTCCTTGCAGGAGCACAAGGCCGGGATTTTGAGGGAGTTATCCTATAAAAAAGTGATACGTGTAGAGAGAAAGATTCTCTCTGCCGTAATTGAATGATGAATACTTTATAGTAATTATGGAAACATATATTGTTAAACGTGATGGTAAGCACGAGGTGTTTACCATAGACAAGATTAAGGCTGCTATTGCCAAATCATTCCTTGCATCGGGAGCGTTTGCTACCGAGGAGGTTATGACCGGTATCCTGAGCCGTCTGAACATTCAGAGCGGCATCAGTGTGGAGGAAATCCAGAACCAGGTTGAGGTGGCACTTATGGCCGAGGGCTATTATCAGGTTGCCAAGACGTACATGCTGTACCGCAACCGTCACGCAGAGGACCGTGAGACTAAATCCAAACTGGAGTTTCTGATGGGCTATTGTCAGGCTGCAAACGCTGCCGAGGGCAGTAAGTTTGATGCCAATGCTAATGTTGAGAACAAGAACATTGCAACTCTTATAGGAGAGTTGCCTAAAAAAGGCTTTATCCGCCTTAACCGCCGTCTGCTTTGCGACCGCATACGTCAGATGTTCGGTAAGGAGGTGGCAGATAAGTACATCAGCCTGCTGCATCAGCATTTTATATATAAGAATGATGAGACCAACCTGGCCAACTATTGCGCCAGTATAACCATGTACCCCTGGCTGCTTGGAGGTACCAAGTCAATTGGCGGCAATGCCACTCAGCCAACCAACCTCAAGTCTTTCTGCGGTGGTTTTATCAATATGGTATTCATGGTATCATCCATGCTGTCCGGCGCATGCGCTACACCGGAGTTCCTTATGTACATGAACTACTTTATTGAGAAGGAGTTCGGTGAGGATTACTACAAGCGTGCCGATGAGGTTGTGGACCTGAGCCTTAAGAAACGTACCATTGACAAGATTATAACAGACTGCTTCCAGCAGGTTGTATACTCAATCAACCAGCCTACCGGTGCACGTAACTTCCAGTCAGTGTTCTGGAATATAAGCTACTATGACCGCTACTACTTTGAGTCACTGTTTGGCGAGTTCCGCTTCCCGGACGGCGAAAAGCCTCACTGGGAGTCACTCAGCTGGCTGCAGAAGCGTTTCATGAAGTGGTTCAACCAGGAGCGTCTGCGCTGCGTGCTTACATTCCCTGTTGAGACCATGGCTCTTCTTACCGAGAACGGCGACGTTAAGGATAAGGAGTACGGTGACTTTACAGCCGAGATGTATGCCGAGGGTCATTCATTCTTTACCTATGTAAGTGACAATGCCGACTCTCTGTCAAGTTGCTGCCGTCTGCGCAACCAGATTACCGATAACGGATTCTCATATACACTGGGTGCAGGTGGCGTGAGCACCGGTTCCAAGAGCGTGCTTACCATTAACCTGAACCGCTGCGTACAGTATGCATCACGCATGGGTATACCTTATCAAAAGTATATAGAGGAGGTAGTTGACCTGATGCACAAGGTTCAGCTGGCCTACAACGAGAACCTTAAGGAGTTGCAGAGCAAGGGTATGCTTCCGCTTTTTGATTCCGGTTATATCAACATCGGCCGTCAGTACCTGACTATTGGCGTAAACGGTCTTGTTGAGTCAGCAGAGTTCCTGGGTATCGAGATTACTGACAACCCGCGTTACACCGAGTATGTGCAGACCGTTCTGGGTATTATTGAGAAACTGAACAAGCAGTATCGCAGCAAGGGTGTCATGTTCAACTGTGAGATGATTCCTGCTGAGAACGTAGGTGTAAAGAACGCCAAGTGGGATAAGGAGGATGGCTACGTTGTACCGCGTGACTGCTATAACAGCTATTTCTACAAAGTTGAGGATACAACTCTGAACGTTATTGACCGATTCCGTCTGCACGGTGTCAAGTATATTGAGCATCTGACCGGTGGATCGGCTCTGCACTGCAACCTTGAGGAGCATCTGTCAAAGGCTCAGTACCGTCAGCTGCTCAAGGTGGCCGCTCAGGAGGGATGTAACTACTTTACATTCAATATTCCCAATACCATCTGCAACGATTGCGGTACTATTGACAAGCGTTATCTTAAGGAGTGCCCGCACTGCCACTCAACCAACGTGGATTATCTGACACGTATCATCGGTTATATGAAGCGTGTGAGCAACTTCTCGGCTGCTCGTCAGGTTGAGGCAAGTAAACGTTACTATGCCACTCTTTAAATGAAGATTGCATCGTACGATATTGTATTTCAGGATGTACCGGGAGAGGTTACGCTATCGCTTAACCTCTCCCAGTGTCCTAATTGCTGCCCCGGTTGCCATAGTCCGCAGCTTCAGGAGGATATCGGCTATCCTTTGGATGATGAAATGCTTGATGGACTTTTGGAGCGCTATGGCCATGACGTGACTTGCGTCTGCTTTATGGGCGGTGACCGTGAACCGGCAGAAGTGATGCGTTTGGCAGACCGAGTGCACAAGGCCGGCCTTAAGACTGCATGGTACTCCGGTAAGCCGCAACTTCCGGAATGCTTTGACAGCGACGCTCTTGATTACGTGAAGATAGGGCCGTACATCGAAAAGTATGGCCCGCTTCCCAATCCTAATACCAATCAACGTATGTATCGGATTGATCAAGGAAATCTAATAGATATAACCTCAAGTTTCAGGAAACGCTGAACGAAGAGAGGGCGCAAAGAGGGGCACAAAGGGGACGGTTCTTTTTGTGCCCCTCTCTACAACACCTCCTAGAGCAATAATTAGGGGCACAAAAAGAACCGTCCCCTTTGTGCCCCTCTTTGTGCCCCGATGGTCGGGTTTAGAATTGAGGAAAACCAGGTCGCTGTTGGTTTTGCTGGAACTGCCGGTTTTGCTGGAACTGATGTCCGCGGGTTTGTTGGATATCCTTAAGGATCTGGCTGTTGAACTGCTCCTCGGCGTTCTGGATCTTTAGGATCTTGGAGGCGGGGAGAACCTGCTTGAACTTTTGCAGATACTCTTTTTCCAGCTCAGCTATTTTGATGTTTACATCGGCTTTGGCATCGATTGCTTTAAGACTGCCATCCTCCGATATCATAGGACCGCCCTCCTCACGCATAATGCGACGGATCTCGCGGTTTAGTTCACGCTTTTTTTGCTGCAACTCGTTATAGATGGGAAAGAAAGCGTTGGCTTCGTCCTGAGTCAGACTGGCCTGGTTGGTAAAGAACTCTTTCTGCTGCTCCCAATACTCGGCAGGCGAGAACTGTTCGTTGCGGTTGGGGCCTTGTGGTTGTTGTATGTTCTGATTGCGGTTCTGGCGTTGCCAACCCTGCCAACCCTGTCTGGGCTGCGGCGCTCCCGGAAACTGCTGATTCTGACCATAAGCCGATACTACGGCCAGCATACAGCATATAAGCAGTATGGCGGATTTTTTCATAACGGTCAATATGATTCTACAAGTGTGTAATACAGAGTCCAGTCATCAATCATGGCTGTTTCAAGGAACGAGTCAATATACTCGTCAGAGTAGATAGTGGTTTCCTGAGCTTGTGCCACCTGTGTCTGGCTGTTGCGGGAGGTAATGCCTACAGCGGCCTTAATGCAGAAGAAAATACCGGCAAATGCGGCTGCGGCATACAGGTAAGGCCTGATGCGCATCCACGGAGTTACCTTAATGCTGGTGGAATAGATTGATTCCTGTTCGGGCAGGGCAGCCATTATGTTCTGCGTAAGGTTTTCAAAGTAACCTTCCGGAACTGTGAACGGTCTGCGGGGCTCGCGTTCGTCAAACTTATATGTCTTTTCCTCTTTCATCACTTGTTTTGACTGGCAAACAGACAAATGGTTTAATCAATATTATTGAAATACTCTTCAATTTTCTTTACAGCTATGTGAAAAGATGCCTTGAGGGCACCCACGCTGGTTCCAAGGACCTCGGATATTTCTTCGTATTTCATTTCGTTGAAATACTTCATGTTAAATACCATGCGCTGCTTGTCGGGCAGGGTGGCTATTGCCTCCTGTAGTTGGCGCTCGGTCAGGTCTCCGTCAAAATATGGGTCGCTTTCAAGTTGGTCGGCTATGCTCATTTCGCCATCCTGGTCGGTCTCCAACGGAACAGTGCTCTTTTGCTTGTTCAGGAAAGACAGGGTTTCGTTGACCGCTATCCTGTATAGCCATGTGGAGATTCTGGAGTAGCCCATAAATGAATCCAGGTTTATCCAGGCCTTAATGAAAGTATTCTGCAGTATATCGTTGGCGTCGTCATGAGACAGCACCATATGGCGTATCTGCCAGTATAACTGTTCGCTGAAATTGTTGACAATGGACTCAAATGCGCGACGGCGTGAGATTTCATCCTCGCGGAGCATCTCAAGAATTCTTTTTTCGTCGTACGCCATCATTGCCATAGTTCAGATTGTAATGGTAAGGTTTTCTTTTGCCAGTATGGTGTTAGCAAAAATCGGCTTTGCCTCGTCAAGTAAAATTGTCTCATCCGGATAACGTGCCGAAAAATGGCCAAGTACCAGCTTTCCTGCATTTGCCTCCTGTGCAGTAAGGGCAGCCTGGACGGCGGTACTGTGAAAGTGTTTTTTGGCGCGGTCCTGGTCCTGATCCGAATATGTGCAGTCGTGATAAATAAGGTTCGATCCCTTGATCAATGGAATCATTGAGGGATTATAGGCGGTATCACAGCAGTATGCATAGCTACGGGCAGGCTCGGACGGGAAGGTAAGGCGGTCGTGCGGAATGACCGTACCGTCCGATGTAACAAAATCGCCGCCTTCCTTGATGCGATTGTAGTCCCACATGGGAACGCCGTAAAAATTGGCAGCGTCACGGTCCAGATGGTCCGATGTAGGCTTCTCGGTAAACAGGAAACCGGCGCACGGAACACGATGCTTGAGCGGGAATGATGTTATAGTGAGCGAACGGTCCTCATAGATTACTGTAGTGGCCGAAGGGTCAAATCCCTGGAACTCTACTTGGTATTCCAGATCACGGCAGTAAAAATCCATCTCTTGGCTGAGCATTGGTCCCAGTTCCTGAGGCGCATGTATATAAAGAGGTGCAGTTCTTCCAAGCAGCCCGAATGATGATATCATGCCCAACAGGCCAAAGCAGTGGTCACCATGAAGGTGGGAAATGAAAATATGGTTGATTCGGGCAAATGCAACGCGTGAACGGCGAAGCTGAATCTGAGTGCCTTCGCCGCAATCTACCATAAACAGCTTACCACGCACCTCAACAACCTGCGAAGATGTGTAGTGCTTGGGGCTAGGTGTGGCAGATCCACATCCCAATATTGTGATCTGGAACTTTTCCATATTTGGTTACACCACAAAAGTACAAAAAAAAGGACCGCAACGTGCGGTCCTTTCTTAAAATGTGATAAACAGGGATTACTTACCACCTTCCAGCTGCTCCTTGAGAGCTGCAAGAGCATCGATATCACCAAGTGTGGTCGAAGCAGCCTGGTTCTGAATTGCAGGCTCCTCCTTCTCCTTCTTGGCGCCGGCCTTACGGGCTGCTTTCTTCTCAGCCTTAGCCTCTGCCTTTGCGATATCCTCAAATATGCGGCTGTGTGAAAGGATGATTCTCTTGGAATCCTTGTTGAACTCAATAACCTTGAACTGGAGAGTCTCACCCTGCTGAGCCTGTGAGCCGTCCTCCTTAACAAGATGCTTGGGAGTAGCAAAACCCTCAACGCCCTCGGCGAGCTGTATTACTGCACCCTTATCCATCATCTCAATGATCTTACCCTCGTGGATTGAATCAACTGTGTAGATTGACTCGTAAGCATCCCAAGGATTCTCCTCAAGCTGCTTGTGACCAAGGCTGAGACGACGGTTCTCCTTGTCTATTTCAAGAACTACAACATCAATTGAAGCACCGATGGTGGTGAACTCTGAAGGATGCTTAACCTTCTTGGTCCAACTCAGGTCGCTGATGTGGATCAGGCCGTCAACACCCTCCTCAATCTCAACAAAGATACCAAAGTTGGTAAAGTTGCGAACGGTAGCGGTGTGCTTTGAACCGATAGGATACTTCTCCTCAATGTTCTCCCAGGGATCCTGCTTGAGCTGCTTGATACCCAGAGACATCTTGCGCTCGTTGCGGTCAAGTGTCAGGATAACGGCCTCAACCTCGTCGCCAACCTTGATGAAGTCCTGAGCTGAACGCAGGTGCTGGCTCCATGACATCTCTGATACGTGGATCAGACCCTCTACGCCCGGAGCAATCTCGATGAATACCTTACCCTTGACAACGTCGCCAACCTTGAGGTTGGGATCCAGAGAATCCCATGGGTGCGGAGTGAGCTGCTTGAGACCAAGAGCGATACGCTTCTTCTCATCATCAAAGTCAAGAATAACAACGTTGATCTTCTGGTCAAGCTCAACGATCTCCTTAGGATCGCTTACGCGGCCCCAGCTGAGGTCTGTGATATGGATAAGACCGTCAACACCGCCCAGGTC
>CACWIN010000027.1 GCA_902760965.1 uncultured Bacteroidales bacterium
GCGGTCACCGTCAGTAACGGCCACGTTGTTCATGTTCATACCGAACATAAGGCAGCGTACGTTGTGTGCATCGGCACGGCCGGCAGCGGCGCGAGCCCAAACGGCAATCTGCTTCTGGGCTTCGGCACTCTTCCAGTGGCCTACAACAACCTTACGGGCTACACGCATACGGGTGCAGATATGACCGAACTCGATATCGCCGTGGGCGCTCTGGTTCAGGTTCATGAAGTCCATATCGATGGTATCCCATGGAATATCGGTGTTGTACTGTGTGTGGAAATGGAGCAGAGGCTTCTCAAGAGCCTGCAGACCCTTTATCCACATCTTGGCGGGGCTGAATGTGTGCATCCAGGTGATGATACCTATGCACTTCTCGTCGTTATTGGCGGCCTTCATTACGGCCTCAACCTCCTTGCTGCTGTTTGCAGTACCTTTATAAACTATCTTAACGGGTATGTTGCCGCTCTTGTTAAGACCTTCTACCATCTCCTTTGAGTGACCGTCAACCTTAACGACAGCGTCACCTCCGTAAAGTAACTGAGCACCAGTTACCCACCAAATTTCATTATTCTCAAACATAGTGTTTACTGTTTTAAGTTATTTCTTTTTTTGGCCGTAGTAGGCGTTGGGTCCATGCTTACGGCTATAGTGCTTCTCAATGAGAAGCGGATTCATTGTGAGGTCCGGATTGACCGATAGGGCCACGAACGCCATCTTGGCGCACTGCTCCATCACCTTGGCGTTGTAGACAGCGTTGTCGGGTGATGTGCCCCATGAGAACGGACCGTGGTTCTTTACCAGCACGGCGGGAGTGTGGTCAGGGTTGATCTTGCGGATGTTCAGTATCTCATCTACAATCACGTTACCTGTCTCCAACTCATACTGTCCCTTAACCTCAGCCTCGGTCATATCGCGCGTGCAAGGAATATCCTTGTAAAAATAGTCGGCGTGTGTGGTTCCTATGTTGGGAATGTCACGGCCGGCCTGCGCAAAAGCCGTAGCGTAGGTGGAGTGGGTGTGAACCACGCCCTGGATGTTGGGGAATGCCCTGTACAGTACCAGGTGTGTAGGAGTGTCCGATGAAGGATTGAGGTCCCCCTCGACCACCTTACCGGTCTGGAGGGAGACAACAACCATATCAGAGGCTTTCATCTCGTCATAGCTCACGCCGCTGGGCTTGATTACTACAAGCCCCTTCTCGCGGTCTATGCCCGAAACGTTACCCCATGTGAATATTACCAGACCCTGCTTTACCAGATCAAGGTTGGCTTTAAAAACCTTCTCTTTAAGTTCTTCAAGCATGATATTACCAGAGGAAGTAGTAGAGAATGAACAGGATAACGATAACGCCAAGTGCACCCAGGTTGAATGTCCTGTCGGTGTGGAAGAGCTCCAGGTCAATACCTACAGCCTTGGCATCCTGAACCTTGTCCTTGGCATTTGAACGCAGGTAAATACCAAGAACGGCAAGGATGGCAGCCAGGAAGAACATTGCCTCAAAGCCCCAAGCGCGCAGAACCGGGTCGATAACGCCGTAAACGGCAAATACCAGGCAGATTGCGGCAATGGTGAAGAGTATTGATGACCACTTCATCTGAGCGTTGATGGTGTGCTGGTCAAGAACATCGGCCTTGACGACATTCTTCTTGTTGAGCAGTGACATGGGGATAAAGATAGCCACCAGTACCAGGAATACATAGCCCATGCGGAGCATGAACGGAGTATGCGGCATGATAACCTTGAACAGGATTGAGAATGCGAATGTACCGATGGCGGTAACAACGGCTGCAGGACCTGAAGCACGCTTCCAGAGCAGACCCAGACCGAAGATTACTACAACGCCCGGATAAACGAATCCAGAATACTCCTGAATGATCTGGAATGCCTGGTCGGCACCACCCATGATAGGATAAACGGCGATGAGAGCGATGATCAGGGCGCATACAGATGTGATACGGCCTACGTTTACAAGGCGCTTCTCACTTGCATCCTTCTTAAAGTACTGCTTGTAGATATCCATAGTAAAGATAGTCGATGTTGAGTTGAACATCGAAGCCAGTGATGAGATGACGGCTGCACTCAGAGCTGCGAATGACAGACCCTTTACGAATACCGGAGTGAAGTTGCGGATAAGGAAAGGATAAGCGTCATCAGAGCGCTCAATGCTACCGGCCAGCTTGGCAAACAGTTCAGGCTGCTCCTTCATGATGTAGAATGCGCATACACCGGGGATACATACTATGAACGGGATCAATATCTTGAGGAATGCGGCAAATACCATACCCTTCTTGGCCTCGCTCAGGCTCTTTGCGGCAAGACCCTTCTGGATGATGTACTGGTTGAAGCCCCAGTAACCAAGGTTGGTCAGCCACAGGGCACCTACGATAACGGCGATACCCGGGATGTCAAAGTATGCATCGGGAGTCTTGGCCTGGTTCACAACCAGGTTGAAGTGCGAGTCTCCCGGTATGGATTTGAGTTTCTGGTAAACCTCTCCAAGGGCTGCAAAAGCACCGCCTTCAAGACCCAGGTCCTTGGCGATAACAACCAGAGCGGCGTATGCGGTGATAAGACCGCCACCTACCAGGAAGGTAACCTGCATTACATCGGTCCAGGCCACTGATGACAGACCGCCGTAGATTGAATAGATACCGGCAATCAGATAAAGAACCAGGATGATAACCAACAGGGTCATATCAACCTCCATGCCTAAGAACATGCCTGTAATCTTGGGCAGACCCAGAATCTGCTTGATAGCCAGAGCACCCAGCCATGCAACTGATGTCAGGTTGATGAACACATACAGGAAAAGCCAGAAGATTGAGAAAGCCAGACCTGTGCCCGGGTTGTAACGGTCACGAAGGAACTGCGGGATGGTGAATATTTTCTTCTCAATCATTACTGGGAGCAGGAACTTACCTACAACCAGCAGGGTGGCTGCTGCCATAAGCTCGTATGCTGCGATTGCGATACCTGATGCAAAAGCGGTACCTGACATACCGATGAACTGCTCGGCACTGATGTTAGCTGCAATCAGTGATGCACCTACTGCCCACCATGTCAGGGTGTTACCTGCCAGGAAGTAGTCTTTTGAATCTTTTTCTTTACCGTCTTTACTGCGGGACAGGAAAAATCCCAGGCAACATAGTCAATGGTTTTGAAACCGTTATTTGACAATGCTTCAAGAATACTGTTGTTCATTTGGTTATTTGTTTGTAATTAGAAATCCGTGATTATTCTACGCCAAACTGGTAAATGCAGTGGCTGTAGTACTCCTGACCGGGAACCAACTCTGCGCTGTACCAACCGGGCAGATTTGACTTGTTGGGGCTGTCGGGGAACTTCTGAGTCTCCAGGCAGCAGCCTGTACGCTGCTCCATCTTGTTGCCCTGCTTGTCAAGACCTGAACCGTCCAGGAAGTTACCTGAATAGAACTGGATACCGGGCTCGTTGGTGTAAACCTCAACGTAAATGCCTGTGATGGGGCTGTAAAGCTTAGCGGCGCACTTGGTATCGTCACACTTGGTGTTCAGAACCCAGTTGTGGTCATAACCGTTACCGTTCTTGAGTTGCTCATAGTTGTAGTTGTTGATCTCCTTGCCAATTGCCTTGCCCTTGGTAAAGTCCATGGGAGTACCTGCTACCGGCAGAATCTCACCTGTGGTCATGTATGTGTCATCGCAGGGGGTAAAGTTGCTGGCATTCAGGGTAAGGATGTGGTTGGTGATAGGAATTGAGTGGTCACCGTTCAGGTTGAAATAACTGTGGTTAGTCATGTTGATCACAGTCTTCTTGTCTGTGGTAGCCTTCCATACAATGTCAATGGCGTTCTTGTCATTGAGGGTATATGTGGCGGTAGCGACAACCTTGCCCGGGAAACCGGCCTCACCGTCGGCTGAGTTCATAACCAGGGTGATTGAGTTGTTCTTGACCTCCTTGACATCCCATACAAGGTTCTGCCAACCCATGGGCTCCGGAGTCAGGGTGCAACCGCCGTGCAGGCAGTGACCGAAATTGTTCTGCGGCAACTGATATGTAACGCCGTCAAGGGTAATCTTACCCTGGTTGATACGGTTTGCATAACGTCCTACTGTTGAGCCAAAGTCACTGGCCTGAGTGGTGTAGTCCTTGATGTTTGAGAAACCGATGACTGCATCCTGCATCTTGCCGTTCTTGTCAGGAACCATGATGGCCACGATACGTGCGCCAAAGTTGGTTACCCAAACCTCACAGCCATTCTTGTTGGTCAGTTTGTACAGGTCAGTCTTCTTGCCTGTAAATTCCATCTGGAAGTCGGCCCTGTTAAGAACCGGAGCCTCCTTCTGTGAACAGGCTGTCAGTGCGAGCATACCTGCCATCAGAGCGATAAAACTTGTTTTTTTCATTTTGGATTGTTTATTAGTTTGATTAATGAATTATTGCAGTTTCCTTGAACCGTCACCTATGGTAACGTCATACACCTTGGGTATCACGCCAAACTTGCGTGAATATTCACGGGTGGCTTTTGATATGAACTTGTCATATAGCGTTTCACGTACCAGGTTGATGGTGCAGCCGCCGAATCCGCCGCCCATGATGCGGCTTCCGGTTACCCCGCATTCCTGTGCGGTCTCTACCAGAAAATCTGCCTCAGGGCAACTTACGGTATAGTCATGGCTGAGCCCCCAGTGGGTCTCATACATTTTCTGTCCCACCAGTTCGTAGTCTCCTTTCTCAAGTGCGTCGCAGACAGCAAGCACACGATCCTTCTCGTCAAGTACATACTTGGCGCGGCGGTAATCGTCATCGGTCAGGTCATTCTTGACGGCATCAAGCATCTGGTGGTTGGCGTCACGCAGGGTATCAACCCTTCCGAACTGTTCGTTCATGAGCGCAACGGCTTTCTCGCAACTTGCACGGCGCTCGTTGTACTCAGTGCCGAGCGAGTGCTTGACGCAAGTGTCTATCAGAACCAGTTTGTATCCATCTGGATCAAACGGGAAATACTCATATTCAAGTGAACGGCAATCCAGACGTATCAGACAGCCCTCGCGGCCGAATACCGATGCGAACTGGTCCATAATGCCGCACTTTACGCCGCAGTAGTTGTGTTCGGTGGCCTGACCTATCTTGGCCAGCTCAAACTTGTCAACGCGGCCGTCGGCAAACATGGTGTTCAGCGCAAATGCGAATGCGCTCTCCAGTGCGGCCGATGAAGACATGCCTGCGCCTTTTGGCACATCGCCCGAAAATGCTGCATTGAAACCGCCCACCTTTACACCGCGCTTTTCGAGCTCCTTGCATACTCCAAATATGTAGCATGCCCAGTGAATGTCAGGCTTTTGCGTGTCATCGAGCGAGAACTCCAGATAGGGGTCTTTTTCAACATCAACAGCCAGCAGCTTTACCTGACGGGTGCCGTTGCGGTAAATCTCAACGGTTATGCCTTTGTCTACGGCGCCGGGGAACACAAAACCTCCGTTATAGTCAGTGTGTTCGCCTATCAGGTTTATGCGGCCGGGCGAAAAGTACAGGTCACCGCTTGTGCCAAACTGCTTACGGAACCTGTTTCTCAGAATGGTTGTATCCATAAACAGGGATTATTCCACTCCAAAACGATAAATTGTTGTCTGTGTATAGACCTCTCCCGGGTTGAGTACCGTAGTTGGGAAATACGGATGGTTGGGGCTGTCGGGGAAGTGCTCTGCCTCAAAGCATATTGCGCAGCGCTTGGGCAGTGTGGATCCGTGTGCGCAGGTGCTGCCGCTGCAGTAGTTGCCGGTATAGCACTGAACGCCGGGCTCGGTGGTGTAGCACTCCATGGTACGGCCGCTGGCGGGATCAGCGCACTTTACAGCCAGACTGAGTTCGCCCGGCTCACGCTTGTTGAGTACCCAGCAGTGGTCATAACCGTTACCGTTCTTGGTCTGCTGTCCCTGTTCTATGCGCTCTCCAACCTTATGGGGGGTACGGAAATCAAATGATGTTCCCTCTACTTTATCAATTGTGCCCAGAGGTATGGCGGTATTGTCAATTGGAATATAATGATCGGCATTGATCATCAGGTCGTAATCCAGAACCGTGAGCGGGTTCTTTTTCATGCCGTTCAGTGTAAAGTATGCATGCTGTGTAAGGCAAACCACGGTCTTTTTGTCGGTTGTAGCCTCATATTCTATGGCCAGTTCGTTCTCATCGGTCAGACGATAGGTTACGTTTACGTCCAGGTTTCCGGGGAAACCTTCCTCACCGTCCTTGCAAAGGTAGTGCAGGCGGATGGTCTGCTGGTCAGTCTGCTCGGCATCAAATACGCGCTTGTGGAAACCGGTGGGACCTCCGTGAAGGCTGTTGGGATCGTTGTTTATGGCCAGAGTGTACTGCTTGCCGTCCAGTGTGAACTTGCCGTTGGCAATGCGGTTGCCGTAGCGGCCAATAAGAACGCTCAGGAAAGTCTCCTCGCTATCCATTACGTGCTGGATGCTGTCATGGCCCCAGACCACGCTCTCCATCTTGCCGTTGCGGTCAGGCATCATGATGGCGCAAAGGGCACCGGCAAAATTTGTTACGGCTATCTCAGCCCCTCTCTTGTTCTTGAGTATGTAAAGATCTGTTTTCTTACCCTGGACTGTGGCCTGGAAATCCTCTCTCTTGAGACCGGCCAGATTGTCTTTTACAAAGAAATCGCTCATATAGTAATATTGGCTTAATTAGTTATTAAAAATAAAACAACGCAAATTAAGCCAATTTAGGAAACCGATGCAAGCGATTGGGCTAAAAATATCAGCCGTGGATAAAGAATTCCGGCATTGTGAGCAGGTCGGCTACTACAAAAGTGCTGCCTCCCACAAAAATCAGGTCGTTGGGAGACGCTTCACGCTGGGCTGTGGTCACAGCCTGGGCAACCGTACGGTACACCCTTCCGGTCAGTCCGGCCTGTCGGGCCAGGTCTCTCAGACTGCTGGCGTCGAGCGCCCTCTTGACCGATGCCTGAGTAAAGTAATACCTGGCGTTGCGGGGCATTATGGCCAGTACGTCCGATATATCCTTGTCGTTTACCATGCCCATCACGATACGCAACTGTCCGAATCCCGGTTTTGCCGACAGCTCTTCCAGATGCTGTGCAATGTATTTAAGGCCGTGGCTGTTGTGACCGGTATCGCAGATTATGTCCGGCTTTTTGCTGACAAGCTGCCAGCGGCCGCGCAGACCGGTCATGCGGCATACATCCTTGAAGCCCTTCCGGATGGCACTCTCGGGTATGCTGAACTTTCGGCGCTTTAGTTCGTCAACGGCTGTCAGAATGGTGTTGGCGTTCTTTTCCTGGCACATTCCTGCCAGTCCGCTCTCAAGAGCAGGCAGCGCCGCAGTCTCGTACACAACCTTTGACGGATTTACGTATTTATGCGAAATTATCTTACAATTATCCTGAGCGAACACAAGTCTGGTGCTTACCTCCTCGGCCTTGCGTTCAAATACATTGCGGGTTTGGTCGGTGTGCTCGCCAATGACCACAGGAACGTTCTTTTTTATTATTCCTGCTTTCTCAAAAGCAATCTGCTGCAATGAACTGCCCAGGAACTTTACGTGGTCAAATCCTATGTTGGTGATTATGGAAAGGACAGGCTTGATTATGTTGGTGCAGTCCAGTCTGCCGCCCAATCCGGTCTCAATCACGGCCACGTCGACCTCCTGGTCGGCAAACCAGCTGAAAGCCATGGCGGTAGTCACCTCAAAGAACGACGGATGAAGAGGCTCCAGAAAGTCCTTGTTGTCCTGAATGAACCTGACTACATAGTCGGGGCTGATAGGCTTTCCGTTTACCCTGATGCGCTCGCGGAAATCGGTCAGATGGGGCGATGTGTAAAGGCCGGTCTTTAATCCAGATGCCTGGAGAATTGCGGCCAGGGTATGTGATACGCTGCCCTTGCCGTTGGTGCCGGCCACATGGATGGTCTTGTACAGTTTGTGAGGGCAACCCAGATGACGGTCAATGGTCACTGTGTTGTACAATCCCTCCTTATAGGCCTCCTGGCCCACGTTTTGGAAAAGGGGTGTCTGTGTGTAGAGATACTCTACAGCTTCCTGATAATTCATCAGTGCAATATGTAAAATCAATCAAAATAACTGCGGAACTTGCGGAACAGCTTTTCCTTGATTGACTGCGTGGGCTGGAAATGGTCCGATGTCTGTAACTTTTCCAAAGCCTGCTTTTCATCGCGGGAAAGAGTTTCCGGTATGTAGACGCTCACGTTGACAATCATGTCGCCGCGGCGGTTCGTGTTGAGTTCGGGCAGTCCCTTTCCGCGCAGTCTGAGCATCTTGCCAGGCTGTGTGCCCGGTTCAATCTTGAGCTTGACCGCACCGTCAAGTGTGGGAATCTCAATGGCTCCGCCAAGGGCAGCCTGCGGAACTGTAAGCAGCAGGTTGTACACCAGGTCATTTTCGTCGCGGACCAGATCCTTGTGGGGAACCTCCTCAATAAGAACCAGCAGATTGCCGTTGTATCCGTTGTGCTTGCCGGCATTACCCTTGCCCTCAACTGAGAGCTGCATGCCTTCGGATACGCCAGCGGGTATGTTTATCTCAACTATCTCCTCGCCATATACAACACCGTCGCCGCTGCAGTGCGGGCAACGGTCCTTGATGATCTTGCCTTCGCCTCCGCAACGCGGGCATACGGTCTGGGTCTGTACCATGCCAAAGAAACTCTGCTGGGTACGCATAACAACACCTGAGCCGTGGCAGTCAGGGCAGGTTTCTGCGGCCGATCCGTCCTTGGCTCCGGTGCCCTTGCAGTGCTGGCAGGGAACCAGTTTCTTGAGTTTGAACTTCTTGGTTACGCCGGTATTTATCTCCTCAAGTGTCAGCGCTACCTTCACTCTGAGGTCCGATCCTCTGGACTTGCGTTCTCCGCTGCGGCCTCGCGTACGACTGCCGCCGAATCCGCTGAATCCGCCGAATCCTCCGCCTCCGAATATATCGCCGAACATGGAGAAGATATCATCCATGGACATGCCTGCACCGCCGAATCCGCTACCTCCGCCGAATCCGGATGCACCGTTCCGTCAAATCCGAACTGGTCATATTTGGCACGCTTGTCAGGGTCGCTCAATACGCTGTAAGCCTCGGCTGCCTCCTTGAACTTTTCCTCGGCTTCCTTGTCGCCGGGGTTTTTGTCAGGGTGGTACTGGATGGCTTTTTTGCGGTAAGCCTTCTTTATCTCATCGGCAGTTGCGGTCTTGGGGACCTCAAGCACTTCGTAGTAATCTCTCTTTGCCATATCGTTATTCTCCTACGGCCACTTTTGCATGGCGCAGTACTTTGTCGTTAAGTTTATATCCGTCAATAGCGCAGTCCAGAACCTTGCCCTTAAGATCCTCGCTGGGAGCGGGAATCATGGCAATGGCCTCATGGAAATCGGTATCAAAAGGTTCGTTTTTGGGACTTATCTTTTGCAGTCCTTTCTGCTCCAGAATGTGCATGAGCTTGTTGTAGATAAGTTCCACACCCTCCTTGAGCGCATTGTAATCCTCTGATTTTGCCGAGTTTGCTATGGCTCTTTCAAGGTCGTCAATTACAGGAAGTATATCCGTTACAACACCTGCGCTGCCGTTAAGGATAATCTCGGCTTTCTCCTTCATGGTGCGCTTGCGGTAGTTGTCAAACTCGGCCATCTGACGCAACAGACGGTCCTTAAGGTCTGCAACCTGGGCTTCGGAATTAGCCAGTTTAGACTCTATGGTCTCTTCCTGAGCCTCCTCTTGTGCTTCCTGTCCGTCCTGGGCATTGGTTTCCTGAGCGGGCTGGGACTCATTGTCCGTGCTGTTCAGGATATCTTTGTCCTGCTCCTTCTCAGATTCAAAATTTTCTGACATTTTATGTTTGTTTCTCTTACTCATTGTCACCGTGTTTTATTTTACTGCATAATATGCAACAAAGATTGTGCCACAGCGCTTGCGGTGACACAGTGTCATATTAAAAAAACTAATATCATTTCATGGAATCGGCACCAAAGCAGAATGGCAGGATGGCATCGGTACCGCCGTCAATGATCATGGTGCCTTGGGTCCCGTAAAGTATGTAGCGGATAGGGCGCCCGCCGCGCGTCTCGGTCTCGGCAAGAACCTGTCGGCATGCACCGCAGGGAGTGATGGGCTGGGCTGTATATCCGTTGTCGTTTCGGGCTGCTATGGCCAATGCCGTCACGGCCTTGCCGGGGTACATGTGTCCGGCCGAAAACAGGGCCGTCCGCTCTGCGCAGAGCCCCGACGGGTAGGCTGCATTCTCCTGGTTGCTTCCGGTAACTATGGTTCCGTCATCAAGCAAAAGAGCGGCTCCAACCTTGAATTTGGAGTAGGGCGACCAGCTTCCCGATGTGGCTTGCTTGGCCGCATTTACCAACTTGAGGTCCTGTTCTGACAGTTCTTCCAGGTTACAAACACTCCAACTGAGGGTACGGGTAAGCTGTTTCATAAGTCTGTTGCTTTGTTTTGAGAGTGCTAAGTTAGTTTTTTTGCGGCTTATTACAATATGTATGGGCAAATTGGATTAACTTTGCTTTGCCTGAACAGCAATGAATATGAAGAATATCCCTGTTGCCATACTGTCGCTTTTTCTGCTGACAGTCACTTCCTGCTCGGTTTACAATACTTCGGTCAGCAGTAAGACCAACGATGCTTACGCCGAATACATAGCAAAGTACAGCGACCTGGCAGTGGAGCAGATGCGCAAATACGGCATCCCCGCCAGCATAACCCTTGCACAGGGTCTGCTTGAGTCCGATGCAGGCCGCAGCGTACTGACCACAAAGTGTAACAACCATTTCGGGATAAAATGCCATTCCGACTGGACTGGCCGCAGGATGTATCATGATGATGACGAGAAGGGTGAGTGCTTCAGGTGTTACCGCAATGCCGAGCAGTCATTCCGTGACCACTCGCTGTTCCTGGTCAACGGAGCCCGATACCAGTCACTTTTCAAACTGGGCAATACCGATTACAAAGGTTGGGCTAAAGGTCTTAAGGCTGCGGGCTATGCCACCAGTCCCACGTATGCAACAAAACTTATTGAACTTATTGAACGTTACGGTCTGGAGCGCTATGACCGCAAAAAGGGAGTACGTCTTAAACCGGGACAGCTGCCGCATCAGCCTTTGATTGTAAACGGTCAGCGTTGCGTAAAGTTACGTGAGGGTGAGACCCTTAAGGATGTGGCCCGCGAATACGGCATGCAGCTGAGTCTTTTGCGCCGTTTCAACGAGGTAAACCGCAAGTTTGACGTGCCCGCCGGAACGTTGGTCTTCCTGGAGCGCAAGCGTAACCGTTCCGATAAGGAGCACCGCACCTACGTGGTAAAGCGCGGCGACAGCATGTGGTCCATATCACAGCAGTTCGGGGTCAAGGTGTCGTCGTTGACCAAACGCAACAAGATAAGCGACAACAATCCTCTTGTTGCCGGTATGACTCTAATCTTAAGATAATTACGGGATTATAAGGTCAGAGTATCTCGTACTCTTCCTTCATGTCAATTTCGGTTCCTTTAAGGTCAATGAACCTGTATGAAAGGAACGGCATGTTCTGGTCGGGGAGCAGGTTTATTCCGAATCCGTATCTGAACTGCCAGCGCAGTTTGATGGGGAACAGTCCCTTGGTCAGATATGCATATACGTACGGGTGTACAAACAGAGTGAAATGAGTTGTCTTCATCTGGTTTACAACGCAGCCTATCTTGCTTTCAAGCTGGTCGGTAAAGAGTATGGACGGCCTGATGGTGCCTTTTCCAAAGCAGGTGGGGCAGGTCTCGTCGACCGGGACATCCATTACCGGACGCACCCTTTGGCGTGTAATCTGCATAAGACCGAATTTGCTGAGCGGCAGGATATTGTGCTTGGCGCGGTCACGCTCCATATTCTGGCACATGCGCTCGTAAAGTTTCTGGCGGTCTTCGGCCAGGGCCATGTCAATAAAGTCAACCACTATAATGCCTCCCATATCGCGCAGGCGCAACTGGCGGGCCAGTTCATCGGCGGCACCAAGGTTCACCTCAAGGGCGTTCTCCTCCTGTGACCCGGCCTTAAGACGGTGACCGCTGTTCACGTCGACCACGTGCAGGGCTTCGGTGTGTTCAATTACAAGATAAGCTCCGCTCTTGTACGATACAATGCGACCAAACGATGACTTGATTTGTTTGGTAATGGCAAAATTGTCAAAAATAGGGAGCTCGCCGTTGTAGAGCTTTACAATGTTCTTTCTTTCGGGATCGATCAGCTCCACGTAATCGCGTACCTCGTTGTATGTCTTTTCGTCATTGATATGGATCGATGTATATGACGAATTGAGCATATCCCTGAGTATGGCAATTGTGCGGCTGGTCTCCTCAAATATAAGATGTGGCGGCTTTTCGGCCTTCTGTGCCATTGTAAGGCAGTCTTCCCAGCGACGATACAGGACCGACAGCTCGTTGTCAAGTTCGGCAACGCGTTTGCCTTCGGCTACTGTGCGTACTATCACGCCGCAGTTCTTGGGCTTAATGCTGTGGATGAGCTGCTTTAGGCGGGCACGCTCCTCGGGTGACTTGATCTTTGACGACACCGATACCTTGTCGGCAAAGGGGATAAGTACCAGGAAACGTCCTGCAAACGAAATCTCACCTGTAAGTCTGGGACCTTTGGTTGATATGGGCTCCTTGGTTACCTGAACCACAATCTCGTCACCCTGTTCAAGTGCGGTGGCAATGTTGCCGTTCTTCTCGTCCAACGGAATATGCTGGGCTTTGGCAAAAGGAACCAGCTTTTTGCGGTTGGAACGAACCTGCTTAATGTATTGGCGGAGCGAAGCAAACTGGGGACCAAGGTCCTGGAAATGCAGGAAGGCCTCCTTTTCGGACCCTACATCGACAAAACAGGCGTTAAGTCCGGGCATGAGCCTTTTAACCCGTCCAAGATACAGGTTGCCTACGGCGTAAGTCATTTGCTGAGTCTCTTTCTGGTATTCAACCAGATTTCCGTCCTCGGTTATGGCTATCTGTATGCTGTCGGGCTGGACATTAATTGTCAGTTCGCTTGTCATCAGGGTCTGTGCTAGGTTGTTTGATAAAGAAAAGAACAAACCTGACGAAATTGCTCACGGCAAGTTTGTTCTTTCAGTGGTTGTCAGACGCTAGAGCTTACTTGCTCTTATGTCTGTTCTTTCTCAGTCTTTTTTTACGCTTGTGCGTAGACATCTTATGTCTTTTTTTCTTTTTACCGCTGGGCATATGATTTATATTTAGGAGTTAATATTACTTTCTAACAGCGGCAGCAAAGGTCTTTGCCGGCTTGAAAGCGGGAATGTTGTGCTCAGGAACGGTAATGGTGGTGTTCTTGAGGATGTCACGGGCTGCCTTGGCTGCTCTCTTCTTTGTGATGAAGCTTCCAAAACCTCTCAGGTAAACGTTTTCACCGTTCTCAAGTGAATCCTTTACAACCTCCATGAAACCTTCTACACATGCAAGAACGTCGGCCTTGTCAATGCCGGTCTTCTTTGCAATCTCGCTAACTACATCTGCTTTTGTCATATTCTCAATTATTTAAGTCTTAAATGTCTGTTTGATTTCGGACTGCAAATGTAGTTTATTTTTAGTGATACCGAAAACTTTTTCTATGTTTTTATGCGTTTTTTTATCCTTTTTTGCCGCCGATTGGTTCCGGATTGCAACCGGATACAAAAAAATAAGGTATGGGTTTGGATTTGTGGGGTGCAAGGACTATATTTGCGTTTGAAATATTAACACATCTATTACTATGTCAGTAAACAAAGTTATTCTTGTTGGCAATGTAGGTAAGGATCCGGATATAAGATATCTGGACAACCACATTTGTGTAGCCAACCTTACCCTGGCCACATCGGACAGAGGGTATGTAGCACAGAACGGCACCCAGGTGCCTGAGAGAACAGAGTGGCACAACCTTGTATTCTGGAGAGGGGGCGCCGAGACCGTTGAAAAATACGTTCACAAAGGAGACAAGCTTTACGTTGAGGGAAGCATCCGTTACCGCAACTACGATGACCAGAACGGCGTAAAGCGTTACGTTACCGAGATTTACGTGGATTCTTTTGAGATGCTTACTCCAAAAGGACAGCAAAAGGATGGCCAGGGCGCACCTGCGGCATCGGCTCAACAACCGGATACCGGAAAGACCGGCATTCCGTTCTAACTTAGATTTTAAGCCTTATAGAACCCGGTTTTATATTATCAACGGCAGGAGCGGCGGCTAAGGAGGCCATCGCATTCTGTACTCCCACAGCGGGGTCTGTCATCGCATTGGTGACGGCCCTGCTTCTTTTGGTCCTTTCGGGATTCGTATCGGCATCCGAGACCGCATTCTTTTCGCTCTCGCCCGATGAACTTAAACGCCTCCGTGAGGGGCAGGATTCGGCCAGCGTCAAGGCGTCGGCCCTGCTGTCGGATTCGGAACGCCTGTTGGCCACTATACTTACTGCAAACAATCTGGTCAACGTGGCCATAATCCTGCTGCTTGACCTGGCTTTCTCGCAGATGCTTGAGTTCGGGGCCGTATGGATGGAATTCCTGGTACTCACTGTCCTGCTTACATTCATACTGCTGCTCTTTGGAGAGATAATCCCCAAACTATACTCATCAAACAATTCGCTCAAGTTCTGTCTTATGGCTGCGCCTGTGCTTTCCGTGCTGGCCGTATTGCTGCGTCCGGTGTCGTCGCTGCTCATGCGTTCCAAGGCGTTGTCGGGACATGTTCAGGCTAAGAATAATTACAACATTTCGGTGGACCAGCTGGAACATGCTCTGGAGCTGACCGATGCAGAGGACATACAGGATGAGCAACAGATGCTGGAGGGTGTGATCCGTTTTGGCGACGAAACGGTCGTGGATGTCATGACGTCAAGGATTGACATGATAATGCTTGACATAAAGGCCTCTTATTCCGATGTCATGAAATGCATAGGCGAGAACTTCTATTCCCGTGTTCCTGTATATTCCGGCACGTCCGATAATATTAAGGGAATTCTTTACATTAAGGACCTGCTTCCGTACCTTGAGAAAGGTGACGGTTTCAGGTGGCAGTCACTTATCCGGCCGGCATTCTTTGTGCCAGAGACCCGTAAGGTTGATGACCTGCTGCACGACTTCCAGACAGGCCGTATCCATATGGCCATTGTGGTTGACGAGTTTGGCGGGACATCGGGCCTGGTAACCCTTGAGGATGTCATTGAGGAGATCCTGGGAGAGATTAACGATGAGTTTGACGATGATTCCGTGTCTTACCGTAAGACCGGTCCCGATACCTATGTCTTTGAAGGCAAGACACCATTGCCGGACTTTTTCCGCATTACAGGCCTGGACGAGGATGACTACACGCAGTTTACGGGCGAGGCTGATACACTGGCAGGATTCCTGCTGGAACTTAAGGGGGATTTTCCAAAAAAGGACGAGGAACTTGTTTGCAAAGACCTTAAAATGAAGGTCATGGAAAAGAAAGAACGCCGTCTGTCCGGCATTCGCGTTACCGTACTCCGCCACGACTGACCGGCTTATATTCCGTGAGTCGTTTTAAAAAGTACGCACATACGCGCGCAACTCTTGTTTTTTTTGCTACATTTGCCAGATAATAACATTGTCCTTTACGATAAACGGCAATAACAAAAACAAATCAATATGAACAAACTTCACAGAACAAAGGCTTTATGCGGCATTATGGCTGCATTATGCCTGGGGAGTTGTATTTCGACCACCAATGAGCTTGACCTGAACAAGGATATCAGCTTTGATATGCAGATTGGCTCAAACGGTGTTAAGATTCCTCTTGGCAGTCTAAAGAAAATCTATGTGGATTCTCTTGTAAACAAGAGCAAGGATTCGGTCCTGGTAGCTCTTGAGGACGGTCTTTTTGGTTTTTCAAAGGACGGAGAGATCAAAAAGGTCAATGTAGACATCAATGATGTCAAGATTAACATCCCTGCTCCGGACATTGATCCCATCACAACCGATTTTGAAGCTCCTACACAGGATGACCTTTCATTTGACATTCCTTCGGATTCAACCACGACCACTCTTAAGATCAGTTCCATCAATCTGTCGGAAATCAATGACAAGCTGCCCAAGTTTGACATTCCTGTAAATTACGAACTGCCTACAGAGATTTCGTATGCAAATATTCCAATCAATAATGAGGAGATTCCTGTTCCCGAGCAGACCAAGCAGATAACATTCAGTTACACGCTTCCTGAGGACGTAAAGCAACTCAATACCGTTTACTTTGGTCAGGAGGGTACAACTACCGGCCAGAAAATTACGTTGGATGTTGATTTGAGCGGTATCTATAACGTGCTCAACGATCCGGTGGTGTCAATAGAAAGTCTTGATATCATATTCCCGGGTAATTTCACACTTGACGAGGATGATGCTTTGTCGGGCTATTTGAGCGGAGGAGACGTAAGCGTAAACGGTAACAAGTTCAGCATAGAATCTGCCCCTGTCAAGACCATGACCGGAAGCAACAAGAAACTCCCGATATCTTTCTATCTTAAATCGGCCGATTTCAGTGAATACGGTTCAAATATAGATTACTCCGGAAATGTAAGGTATTCGCTAAAACTTAAGGTTTCGGGTACCACAAAGGGTTCCGGCAAGCTGTCGGTCGATGTCCGTTTAAAGTCGGATCTCACTATGGCCGATTTCTCGGTTGACACAAATCCCAAGGAGGTTGCACTGAATTCTGACAGCATTACTTCAAGCTGTAAGGTAAACGGACTTGACGGAATGGCCAGAATCAATAGCGTTGAATTTTATTCCGATGACAGTTATTTCAAACTCAGGTTGTCAGACTTTGATATAAGTCCGTTCCAGTTTGACGATGAGAGCTATATCAATCTTGTGTTCTCCAATGACCTTACTTTTGACAAGTCCTACAGTTTGGGTGACAAGGCAACCTGGACTTCCGATGGCTCTAATGATAACATTCTGAAAATTTATCCCGACAAGGCAAAAGGAAAGGATATCATAGTCCATCTAAGTTCAATGGACATCAATCAGGATGTTGACAAACTGAATGCTACCATTACCTTAAATACCGGTGTTGCTTACAATGCTCATATAGGTATAGCCGGTAAAAAAGACCTGAGGGCTTCGGATCTGGAGCAGTTGGGCGACAAGGATATAAAGTTCTCCATTTCCGGAAAACTGGCCATTAAGGAGGCCAATTTTGTAAGTTCCGAGTTTAAGACCGATATTGACAAGGTTACCAAGATAAGCATTAACGAGGATGTTGATCCTGCATTGCTGTCATTGAGCCGTGTCAATTTCAAGGAGCCTGCAGGGGTAACAATGAAAATCAAATTCAACAAGTCGTTGATGATAAACGATCTGACTCTTTCAAACTTTACCATAGTACTCCCTGACTATCTTAAGATCAGTTATACGGGAGAGCCCAATATCTATGTTGCCGAAGACGGCCATTCGCTTGTCATAAACAGAGTCCTTACCGGCAATGAACTTACGCCTGACGGAGGCTTTACTCTTTCGGGAATTACTATTGACAGTCTTGATTTTAAGGATCCCATTCATCTTGACAAGGGTAAGCTTGTCCTGAATGACCAGGAAGTTAAAATAACAGGATCTGCTACCGCAGGCCAATCCGTAATGACTCTGATAGCTCTTCAAGACGTCACTATAATTCCAACAGTTACATTTGACCAGATTAATGTAAGTTCTGTTACCGGTAAGGTGAATCCCAAGATTGATCCTATTAAGGAGAGTGTAGGTCTGTCATTGGGCAGTGACGCCGATTTCCTTAAGGACGCTACGTTCAAGCTGAGCAATCCTAAGATAACCATCAATCTGAACAGTACGGTGACCGTTCCAATCAAACTGGACCTTAGCCTTACATCAAAGGAAGAGGATGGAGCCATTATCGCCAAGAACATTGCTCCCGATAACGGCGAAATATATCTTGACCCATGCCAGGTTGGTGAAGAAAACCGCAAAACCACTATCATATTAAGCACAAATACTCAGGATTACAGGAACGGTGATACCTTATTTGTTGGTGTAAGCCACCTGCCAGACCTTATGACAAAGGTTCCGGATTCAATCCTGTTCCGTCTTGAGGCTTATGCCGATACCACCGTTCAGCATTTTGTTGACCTTACCAATGACCTGTCAGTATCGGGTAATTATCACGTATCCATCCCAATGTCATTCCAGGACCTGTTCCTTGAATATACCGATACAATAAAGGATCTGGCCAAGAACCTGGAGGAATTTGGTGACTTGGTCGATGAAACAGAGGTTCAACTTCTGGCCGATGTGTTCACCACCATTCCTCTATCGGTAAAGATGGATGCCTTTGCTGTTGACAAGAAGGGTAAAAAAATTAAGGATATCGTGATTAAGTCCACAGTAATAGAGCCCGGAACAGATCAGGGTATAGTTTCTCCGTTCAAGCTGACCATGAATATAGGCAAGGGCGCTCTTGGAGAATTAGACGGTATAGTATTTACCGCCCAATGCGAGAATGATGACAATGCCGGTACTTCCATGATCAAGAAGGGACAATACGTTGAGCTTACAAACGTCAAGCTGTTCCTGCCTCATGGCGTAACCATGGACCTTACGGATAAAATCAATGACAAAAAGAAATGAGCAACCCCAAAAGTATCAGAATTATGAATAAGCATATTTTTACAAGGTCTTTTGCCGCAGTTGCAATGCTGCTGGTGACCAGTGTTTTGTATTCACAAAGTTCTGTTTCAGGATATTTTGTGGAGGGGTTCAGTAGCCGCTATCAGTTTAACCCTGCTTTCTCTCCCCAGAGGAATGCCATATTTGGCCTGGGTATCAATAATATCCATACGGAACTTCAGAGTACCGTGGGTGCATCGGACTTCCTGTTTGACTCAAAGTCAAAGCCCAATATGCTCACCACTTTCATGAGCCCCGAGGTCGATTCCGATACATTCCTTAACGGTTTACCCAATGTAGCCAAGTTCAAGTTCGGATATGATATGGATCTATTCACTTTGGGTATAGGCGGAAAGAACGGATACACCATTTTTGACATCAAAGCACGTATCAACATGGAACTGGGTCTGCCTAAGGACCTGTTCGGATTCATGAAAGCCGGTCTTGCCACAGGCAATTATCTTATTGAGGATACTCACGTAAACACAACCTCTTTCGTTGAGGTTGGACTGAGCCATTCACACAAGGTGATTGACAACCTGAACATAGGTTTGACCCTTAAGTACCTGGAGGGTGCAGCTTATGTTGACGGTAATATTGACCAGATTGACGCACAGCTTTCCGAAGATGCGTGGAGGGTCAATACCAAGGGTACTGTCAAGGCATCAGTGCCGGGAGTAAGATACAAGTATGACGAAGAGACCGGCGCCCTGAGCGGAGTCGAAGAATACCAGTTCAACAGCACCGACATTCCCACAAACGGCGGTTTTGCAGTTGACCTGGGTGCCGAGTATGACCTTCAGGATGTTGTTGAGGGACTTAAGGTGTCGGCCTCGATATCGGACCTTGGTTTCATTAAATGGAACAACCTGTACACTTTTGCTACCGATTATGACGAGTACGTTGAGTTCAGGGGCTTTAACCAGTATGACATTGACAACCCCGACGATGACAAGACTATAGAGAACCTTGGCGATGCCTTTAAGGATATGATCAGACTCTATCCCACCGAAAAGAGTGCAAGTGAGACAGTAGGCCTTGACGCAACATTCAGACTGGGTGCCGAGTACAATCTCCCGTTCGCCCAGTGGATATCGGCCGGTGAGTTGCTTACCTATCGCACAGGTTTCTGGCCTTATTTCTCATCACTTACATCGGTTTGCCTGTCACCTACCGATTGGTTTGATTTTACCGGAAACATAGGATTCTCATCGTACGGCACATCATTCGGCTTTATGATGAACGTACATCCTGCAGTGTTCAACATGTTTATTGCTGTTGACAAACTCAGTGCAAAGTTCAATCCGCAGTTTGTTCCGGTCGAGGAATTTGGTGTGAATGTTAGTTTGGGCATAAGCCTTGCTTTTGGACAGAGACGCGATAAGTAATAATGAGTAATATATCCATCTTTGAGTTGATACTCAAAGGTATGGCAATTGGATTTCTGGCAGCAGCCCCGACAGGACCGTCGGGGGTGCTTGTCATTCAGAGAACATTGAACAAAGGCCGGTGGAAGGGATTTCTAACCGGCCTTGGAGTGAGTATAAGTGACGCAATATACATATTCATTACCATGATGTGCCTGTCATTGGTACTGGGTTATCTTGAAAACCCTACCATTGCCACGGTGGTAAAACTTGCAGGGTGTGTCCTGTTGCTGGTGTTTGGCATAACAACGGTCAGGAACAATCCTCTAGCGTCATCAAAGGAGGTTAAGGTCAAAAAGGATTCCATATGGCAGATAATGCTTACCGGATTCGGCGTGGCCATAGTCAATCCTCTGGTAGTCTTTTTCTACATGGGTCTGTTTGCCTTCTTTTCGGTTCCGGTCGATGATTTTGACACCGCCCATAAGATGCAGACATACCTTTTTGTCATTTTGGGTGATTTTTGCTGGTGGTTTACCCTGTCAACCCTTATCAACAAGCTGCGTAACAGGTTTGACCTGCGCGGACTTTGGATGATAAACAGGATTCTGGGAACCATCCTGATTGTGGCAGCTGTAAGCTGGTGTACCATGATTCTGATCAATTTATAAAATCTAATCTTATATGTTTGTACAAGAAGATTTACGCAATAAGAACATTGCCGAATATCTGCTATACATGTGGCAGGTTGAGGATATGATCCGTGCAGCCGGGCTTGACAGCGACCGGTTGTATCAGGTGGTGATAAAAGACAGCGGACGCAGTGAGGCCGACTGTCAAAAATGGAAACAGTGGTATCAGGACCTGATTGATATGATGCATGCCGAGGGTAAGACCCAGCAGGGGCATCTTCAGATAAACGAGAATGTGCTAATGCTGTTGGAGGACCTGCATTCACGTTTGCTTGAATCACATAAGCAGGCGGAGTACAAGGACCTGTACTACAAGGCATTGCCGTTTATTGTGGAGTTCCGTGCCAAGAACCATGAGGAGCAGAACAATGAACTGCGTGACTGCTTTAACATGCTGTACGGAGTGTGGCTGCTCAAGGTACAGGGTAAACCGGTCAGTTCCGCTACCCAGCAGGCTGTCAATGCTGTATCGGCTTTTATTGGAAAGCTGGCTGTGCTCTACCGCGAAGACAAGCAGGGCACATTGGAGTTAGAGTGATTTGTATGATGGAAGAGATAGAAAGACGTAGAACATTTGCGATTGTATCGCACCCCGATGCCGGTAAGACAACGCTTACCGAAAAATTCCTGCTGTTTGGCGGCCAGATTCAAGTTGCCGGCGCGGTCAAGTCAAACAAGATACGCAAGACCGCCACATCGGACTGGATGGATATTGAAAAGCAGCGTGGAATATCAGTGACCACATCGGTCATGGAGTTTGATTACCAAGGTTACAAGATTAACATTCTGGATACCCCGGGTCACCAGGATTTTGCCGAGGACACGTTCCGCACCCTGACTGCTGTTGACAGCGTTATCATTGTGATTGACAGTGCCAAGGGCGTTGAGTTGCAGACCCGCCGCCTTATGGAGGTGTGCCGTATGCGCAAGACTCCGGTAATAGTATTCGTGAACAAACTGGACCGTGAGGGTAATGACCCGTTTGATTTGCTCGATGAGCTTGAGGAGGAGCTTCAGATACATGTACGCCCGCTTAGCTGGCCTATTGAGAAGGGTGCCCGATTCAAGGGCGTGTATAACATATACGAGCAAAAGCTGGACCTGTTTACTCCCGACAAGCAAAAGGTTACGGAGAAGGTGAACGTTGACATAAACAGCAGTGACCTTGAGGCACATGTAGGTGAGCGCGAGGCTCAAAAGCTGCGCTCAGACCTGGAACTGATAGACGGTGTCTATGAGCCGTTTGACCGCCAGCAGTATCTGGCCGGTGACCTGGCTCCCGTGTTCTTTGGTTCGGCCCTGAACAATTTTGGCGTTCAGGAACTGCTTAACTGCTTTGTGCAGATTGCTCCCAGTCCGCGTCCCACACAGGCTTTGGAACGTATGGTGGAGCCCGAAGACAGCAAGTTTACCGGATTCATATTCAAGATTACGGCCAATATAGACCCCAACCACCGCTCATCGGTTGCATTCTGCAAGGTGTGCTCAGGCCGTTTTCAACGTAACGAGCCGTACTACCATGTAAGGCTGGACAAGACATTCCGTTTTTCGTCGCCCACCCAGTTCATGGCCCAGCGCAAAAGCACCATCGAGGAGGCCTGGCCGGGTGATATCATTGGTCTGCCGGATACCGGAAACTTCAAGATAGGTGATACTCTCACTCAGGGTGAAAAGCTTCATTTCAAGGGCCTGCCCAGTTTCTCGCCCGAGATGTTCAAATACATTGAGAACGCCGATCCCATGCGTGCCAAGCAGCTTGCCAAGGGTATTGACCAGCTTATGGGTGAGGGTGTTGCCCAGATGTTCGTGAACCAGTTTAACGGCCGCAAGCTTATAGGTACTGTAGGTCAGCTTCAGTTTGAGGTTATCCAGTACCGTCTGGAGCATGAGTATAACGCCCTGTGCCGTTGGGAGCCCGCCAGCCTTTACAAGGCCTGCTGGATAGAGAGCGACGATGAGGCCGAACTTGAGGCATTCAAAAAGCGCAAGTACCAGTTTATGGCTACCGATATGGAGGGCCGCGATGTGTTCCTGGCCGACAGCGGCTACGTACTGCAAATGGCACAGATTGATTTTAAGCACATTAAGTTCCACTTTACAAGTGAGTTCTGATGAAAGAGTATCTGGATGATGTTAAAAAGGCGGTTGAGGTGATGCGTGCCGGAGGAATAATACTTTATCCCACCGATACCATATGGGGGATAGGGTGTGATGCCTCCAACAGCGCCGCCGTGCGTCGTATTTTTGAACTTAAGCAGCGCAGCGACAGTAAGTCCATGCTGAGCCTGATTGACTCCGATGCCAAACTGGGTTATTACGTTCCTGATATCCCCGATGTGGCGTATGACCTTATGGACCTGTCGGAAAAACCGCTTACCATCATCTATGACAATGTGCGTCATCTGGCTCCCGAACTTATTGCCGATGATGGCAGTGCAGGCATCCGTATTACCAAAGAGGAGTTCTCAAAGGAACTTTGCCGCAGGTTGGGTGGGGCGGTTGTCTCCACATCGGCCAATATAAGCGGTCAGCCTTCGGCCGCCAACTTTAGCGAGATATCGGAACCCATAAGGAATGGGGTTGATTATATTGTGGAATACCGCCGCGACGAGCAGACCCGGTCAGTGGCATCGAGTATCATAAAACTTGGGTCAGGCGGACTTGTAAAAGTTATTAGGGAATGATTAATGATATTGCCCAAGAGAGGGAACGCCAGACAGAATCGTTGCTCAACAAGTTCAACCTGTGGCGTAAGGACCATATAAGCGAGCGTCAGTTCATACTGCTGCTCAGCCTTGTGGTAGGTGTTTTTACCGCTTTTGCGGCTATACTGCTTAAATATCTTATTTCGCTGATTCATGGTACCATTTACGGCAACCTTATACCCAACAGCGAGAACTACAGCCTGTTGATCTACCCGGTTGTGGGTATATTGGTGTCGGGCCTGTTCATAAGGTACATTGTACGTGATGATATAGGCCACGGCGTGACCAAAATCCTTTATGCCCTGTCCAAAAAGAACGGGCGCATTAAGCCTCATAACATGTATTCATCGGTCATTGCCAGTGCCATAACTATAGGTATGGGCGGATCGGTAGGTGCCGAGAGTCCTATTGTGCTTACGGGCTCGGCCATAGGTTCCAATATTGGTCGTATGTTCAAGATGGAACACCGTACGCTCATGCTGCTGGTGGGCTGCGGTTCGGCCGGCGCAATTGCAGGCATATTCAAGGCTCCGATAGCAGGCCTTGTGTTTGTGCTTGAGGTGCTTATGTTTGACCTTAGCATGGGTTCGCTGCTGCCGTTGCTGGTATCATCGGTTACGGCCGCTACCATATCGTACGTGTTTACCGGGACCGATTCCATGTTCCATTTTGTGTCCGATCACGGCTTTGACCTGTCCCGGATACCTTACGCCCTGCTTTTGGGCGTGACCTGCGGACTGGTGTCGCTCTATTTCTCACAGACCATGCACTGGTTTGAGACCTGGTTCAAAAAGTTCAGTAACCCTTGGGTAAAGTTCGTTATAGGCGCGGTGGTGCTGAGCGTGCTCATTTTCCATCTGCCATCACTGTTCGGCGAAGGTTACGATACCATAGGCATACTGCTCAACGTGAACGAGGCCGATGGAAAGGTAATGGAAGGCTCCCTGTTCTACGGAGGAAACCTGTTGCTGTATCTGGCCTTTGTGCTGGTTTTCAAGGTGTTTGCATCGACAGCAACAAATGCCGGAGGCGGATGCGGCGGTATTTTTGCTCCCAGCCTGTTCATGGGCTGCCTTACCGGATTCATATTCGGCACGCTTATGAACAATCTTGTTCCGGGTGCCGATATATCGGTCCAGAACTTTGCGCTGTTCGGCATGGCGGGTCTTATGTCGGGAGTCATGTTCGCCCCGTTGACCGGCGTATTCCTTATTGCCGAACTTACCGGCGGTTACTCCATGTTCCTGCCGCTCATGATGGTATCTATAATGTCATATCTTACAATCCGCCTTTTCCAGCCGCACTCAATCTATTCTATGCGTCTGGCACAGAAGGGTGAGCTTATGACACACCATAAGGACCAGTCGGTATTGCTCCTTATGAGTATGGACAACCTGATTGAGAAAGAGTTCCTTAAGGTGCGTCCCGATATGGATCTTGGTCAGCTGGTAAATATCATTGCCCGTTCCAAGCGAAACCTGTTCCCCGTTGTGGATGATAATGACTGCCTGGTGGGAGTGGTTAACCTGGAAAGCATACGCAACATTATGTTCCGTCAGGAGCTGTATCACCGTTTTATGGTCCAGAAACTTATGGAACTGCCGCCTGCCCGTCTGTCCGTTAAGGATCCTATGGATGCGGTCATGAAAAAGTTCGATGAAACCGGGGCCTGGAACCTACCGGTCGAGGACGAGGAGGGCCGTTATGTGGGCTTTGTATCCAAATCCAAGATATTTAACTCGTACCGCAGCGTGCTGCTGGAACTTTCCGAGGAGTAATACCTGATTCAATTTGTTACAATGGAAAAGAAAGACCTTAAGATAGTATTTATGGGAACCCCCGAGTTTGCCCAGTTTACACTGCAGCGGCTTGTTGAGGAGAACTATAATATAGTAGGTGTGGTTACCATGCCCGATAAACCCATGGGCCGTCATGGCAGCGTGCTCCAGAGCAGCCCCGTAAAGAAATATGCGGTAGAGCAGGGGATACCTGTCCTACAGCCCGAAAAGCTTAAGGATCCCGCTTTCATTGAACAACTGTCGGCCCTGAATGCCGATCTGCAGATTGTGGTTGCGTTCCGTATGCTCCCCGAGATTGTATGGAGCATGCCCCGTCTGGGCACCTTTAACCTGCACGGTTCGCTTCTGCCTCAGTATCGCGGTGCCGCCCCCATTAACTGGGCAATAATAAACGGTGACAAGGAGACAGGCGTAACCACCTTTTTCCTTAAGCACGAGATTGATACCGGCGACATAATCTACAGGGAAAGCATCCCAATCCTGCCGACCGATAATGCCGGCACCATGCACGACAAGCTTATGGCTCTTGGTGCCGACCTGACTGTTAAAACCTTGCAGGATATCCTTGCCGGTAATGTCAAGCCTATCCCGCAGGCTGAGATTCCGGCCGATGAACTGCGCCCAGCCCCCAAGATATTCAAGGAGACCTGCCGTATAGACTGGAACCAGTCCACAGCCCGAATAAACGACTTTATCCGCGGCCTCTCCCCATACCCCGCCGCCTGGACTGTCCTTCATGCCGCTGATGGTAGTGAACATGACTATAAGATATACGCTGCAGAACCTGTCCCGGATGCACCCAAGCAAAAGCCCGGCACTATAACTTGTGATGGACGCAAGAACCTCTGCGTGGCCACCTCTGATGGCGCCCTCCGCCTCCTTGAAGTCCAAATTGCAGGCAAAAAACGAATGGATATCTGCTCCTTCCTGTGCGGTACAGACCTCACTAGTTGCTCATTTTATTGACCCCAAAAGTGTTAAAATCAGGTTTTTTGTTGCGCATTAAGAAAAATTCACATTATCTTTGCCAGCACAAGAACAAAATTATTCACTAAAACGAACTGCCTATAGACTGAACTTTACTCCAATAACCAAGTAAAGAAGAAGTAAATGATGAATTTGAATCAGCTTGCCGACGATGAGTTGGTAGCACTCTATTCAAACGGAAACAATAAGGCGTTCGATACCCTCTTGACACGTTATCAGGATAAGTTGTACTCGTACATCAACTTTGTTGTACGCAACCGTGACCTGTCCGATGACATTTTCCAGGAAACATTCGTAAAGGCAATAGTAACCCTGCAAAAGGGCAATTATACCAGCACAGGCAAGTTCGGTGCCTGGCTGACCCGCATAGCTCACAATCTTATAATTGACTATTTCCGTCAGGACAAGAACGAGAATACCGTGAGCAATGACGCTCAGGAGTATGACCTGCTGAACAACGCCAATCTGTCCGAGTCAAACATTGAGGACTCAATGATAAACGAGCAGACCCTGGTTGACGTTCGTCGTCTTGTAGACGCACTCCCTGACAATCAGCGTGAGGTAGTCTTTATGCGTTACTATCAGGATTTGAGTTTCAAGGAGATAGCCGATATCACAGGCGTTTCGATCAATACCGCACTGGGCCGCATGCGCTACGCTTTGATCAACATCCGCAAGATGTCGGTCGAGAAAGGCATAGCTCTTACCATTGCCGAATAAGCCCAGACGGCAAATCAGATTTTTTTCCTGATTCATATACTATTTTTGTTGAGTCCGCGTTTTATATGTGAACTTAGCAAAAGGACGCCTATGGATCAAACATCTACTACTTCTTCTTATCTTACTGAAAACGTAATACGCACTGCCCTTAAGAGTGTTTCTTATGGCCAGCCGGCCCAAAAGACGCTTGATTTTATACGCAGTTTTGCAGCAGGGCTGCGTTTCGTAAACGAGTTGTCCGATGAAGCATCGGTCTACTCACTCAACTAAGAGCAGGACATAATCCTGCTTTCTTTTTTTATTGTCAAATTATCACTACTTTTGCAGAGTGATTCCGTAAGGGGTCTGATAATTTGAAAAATACAGATTCAATGAGCACTATTGTAGCACCATCGCTTCTGTCGGCCAATTTTGGCGATCTTAGAAAGGATTTGGAAATGATAAACCGCAGCCAGGCCGATTGGCTGCATCTGGATATCATGGACGGTGTGTTTGTTCCTAACATATCGTTTGGTTTTCCTGTACTCAAATATGTGGCCAAGTACTGCACCAAGCCCCTTGACCTGCATCTTATGATAGTTGAGCCCGAAAAGTTCCTGGACCGTTTTCAGGAGCTGGGTGTTGCAACATATAATGTGCACTATGAGGCTTGCACTCATCTTAACCGCACTATAACCGAGATTAAGAACCGCGGAATGAAAGCTGCGGTAACCCTGAATCCTTCAACACCGGTATCAATGCTTACCGATGTGATCCGTGACGTTGACATGGTGCTGCTCATGACCGTGAATCCCGGATTTGGCGGCCAAAAGTTCATTGAACACTCAATAGACAAGGTTAAGGAGCTGCGCCGTCTTATAACCGAGACCGGTTCGAACGCACTGATCGAGGTTGACGGAGGCGTTACCTTTGAGACCGCACCCCGCCTGGTAAAGGCAGGCGTGGATGTGCTTGTATCGGGCAATACGGTATTCTCCGCTCCAGATCCTGAAGCCGCAATCCTTGAACTTAAAAAGCTGTAAATTAAGGTGAGATTTCAGGACTGGCCCTCATTAAGGCTGGTCATTCCCCTTATTGCTGGGATAATAATATCGGATACCATTGATGACACCCATACCGTGATTACGGTATCGGCAGCGCTGCTTTGTAGTGCATTGGTTGTAGTAATATTGTCATTCATATATAACGACAGACTGGCTGTATTGTACGGCGCCGGCCTGTCGCTTTGTTTTGCGTGTATTGGTTCAATGCTGTATGCCTTGCACAGCCGGCAAGTCATGGTGGAATGGAAACCCGGACCGGCCACGCATAAGGGAATGCTTATTGAATATCCGTACGAGAGGGCCCGAAGTTACCGATTGGACCTGGTGCTTGAGGATAGTCCGTACACCGATATTAAGATATACCTGTACGTGCCTAAGGACAGTCTGTCGGCAGCACTTGTGCCGGGAGAGCATATTGTATTTAACGGAACCGTAAACAAGCCGTCAAATGATGGTACCCCCGATTTTGATTATGCTGCCTATCTGTACAGGCACGGGATATCGGGCACGCTTTGGGTGCCGGCAGACCGTTGGCGCAGGATGGCATCGGCCTTAAACCTGCCATTCAGGGCTAAAGCGGCCCGTACAAGGCGCATAATGTATGACAAATATAAGGAGTGGGGACTTAAAGGGAATGTACTGGCTGTTGTGTCGGCAGTATCGCTTGGTATAAAACGTGAGCTGGACCAGGGACTAAAGCAGATGTATTCCACATCGGGGGCCAGTCATGTGCTGGCGGTATCGGGCCTGCATGTGGGGATAATGTGCGCGTTCCTGTATTTCATGATGCCGGCGTTCCTGTTCAAAAGGCGTTGGATAAGGGATGTTATAGTCATGACGGTCATGTGGGGGTATGCAGTCATGATAGGACTGCCTCTTTCAATTACCCGTTCGCTCATAATGTTCTCAATGCTGGCGCTGTGCAAGGTGCTTCACAGGGACAGTTCCGGAATAAACACCCTGTCATTGGCCGCGCTAGTGATTCTTATGTGCAACCCGGCGGCTCTGTTTGACCTTGGGTTCCAGCTGTCGTTCCTGGCGGTACTGTTCATCCTGCTGCTGGAACCGGAGTTTTCGGCACTTGTAAAGCCGCGTACAGCGGTGGGGACCTACATACGTGACCTGATATCGGTCTCCATTGCAGCCCAGATAGGCACTGCGCCGGTCATCATGTACAATTTTGCCAACTTTTCGACCTATTTCCTTGTTACAAACCTGGTAATTGTGCCGCTTATGTTCCTGACCGTCTGCATGTCAATGACGCTGTGGGTGGTGGGCTGGATTGAACCCTTGCGGTGGGTTACGGTAAAGTGCCTGTCAGGCCTGGTGGGAATACAGAACGCCTGCCTTGAAAAAATTGTAGGCCTGCCGCATTCAAGAATGGACATAAGCATTGACAATCCGTTGACTGTGTGGATCATATATGCAGTCATCCTGCTTGTGTTCCTGTGGATAAAGGAACGGCGCACACATAGGCTGGTCCAGGCTCTGGCGTGTATTGCCGTTCAATGCATAGCGGTAACCATTCAAAGCTTTGTTGTTTGAATCATTCTGTGTACCTTTGCAGGGTTATGATAGAAAATATGTTTTTGAGCAGTGATGTGGCTGAGTTTCGCCAATGGATGTCATGGGCAGACCGCTTTGTGATACTGACTCACATCAACCCCGACGGCGATGCGGCAGGTTCGTCGCTTGCGCTGTGCCAATATCTTAAGAACAAGGGTAAGGATGCTGTCGTGATAGTACCCGACGCCTCCCCTGCTTTTCTGTCATGGCTACCCGGTTTTGACGACATCAAGGTTTACGCCAACGATCCCCAAAAAGCCGAGGACCTGGTTTACAAGGCCGATGTATTATGCTGTCTTGACTTTAATGTGGTTGGACGCATAGGCAAAGTGGCCGCCAGTTTCCTTTACTCCAATGCAAAAAAGTTCCTGTTGGACCACCATCCTTATCCCGGTGCCAATTTTGATATCACGTTATCGCACCCCGAGGCATCGTCAACATCCGAGATGGTGTTCCACCTGATCTGCGCAATGGGCGGTTTCAACGACATAACGCTTGAGATTGCAACCTGCATCTATACCGGAATAATGACCGATACCGGCGGCCTTTCGTACAACAGCAACAACAGTACGCTGTTCCTGGCGATTGCCCATCTGCTTGAAAAGGGTATTGACAAGGATGAAATTTACCGCAAGGTCTATTATAACTACTCCGAGTCAAGACTAAGGCTTCAAGGGTACGTGCTGAACGAAAAGATGAAAGTGTTCCCACAGTTCTCAACATCGCTTATCACACTGTCCAATAAGGAACTTAAGCGGTTCTCATACCGCAAGGGCGATACCGAGGGCTTTGTTAACATGCCCTTGCAGATAAACGGCGTGTCCATGTCGGCCTTTTTCCGCGAGGATATAGAATCGGGCGTAATAAAACTGTCGTTCCGTTCGGTTGGAAGTGTGCCTTGCAACCGTTTTGCAACCGATTTCTTTAACGGCGGCGGGCACCAGAATGCAGCCGGCGGAGAATTCCGTGGTACGATGGACGAGGCCGTGGAGCGCTTTATGAAAGGATTGGAAGAGTGGTCAAAATCGACCGAAGACTGTATAAGACAACTTTTTACCGGAAAGTGATATGAAAAAACTGTTGTATCTGGCCGCTTGCCTGACTGCTGTGTTATGTGTATTCCCGTCATGCGACGACGAGGAGACTTACGCCGAACAGAAAGAGCGTGAAAAGAACCAGATAATGGATTACATAAGCAGGAACAACATTACTGTCATTGATTTTGAGGATTTTATCCGTGATACCGTAACTGATGTCAGCAAGAACGAATACGTCCTGTTCCCCGATAACGGAGTATATATGCAGATTGTACGCCGTGGCGAGGGCAAGATTATTCCTGCCGGCTGGAAAGACAATATCAATGCAAGATATGTTGAGGTGTACCTGCCCACTGGCGACACCCTTAACATGAACCGTTGGAATAACAATCCCGATGTGTTTTATCTGGAGCGCAAAGGCGATGAATACACCGCATCATTCAAATGGGGAACCATGGCTCAAAGGTACGGCTATTCCGTTCCCAACTCATGGCTCATGCCGCTCCCATATATCAAGCCCGGATTCCTTAATGCACGTTCAGCCAAGGTGCGTATGATTGTGCCCCACAACCAGGGTACCCAAAGGGCTGCATCACAAGTTTATCCAACTTTTTACGAAATAGAATATTCCCCCGAACAGTATGGCAATGATTAAATCTATCTCCGGCTTACGCGGAGAGATAGGCGGTCCTGCCGGAAATGGCCTGACCCCTTTAGACATAGTGAAGTTTACATCGGCTTACGCAACATGGGTACGTGAGGGTAATCCAAATGCTAAGCGGATAGTTGTGGGCCGTGATGCCCGTCTTTCAGGTGAGATGGTACGTCAGGTGGTATGCGGTACCCTTATGGGTATGGGCTTTGACGTGACCGATATAGGTCTGGCTACCACTCCTACCACCGAACTTGCAGTGACTTGGCTCAAGGCCGATGGCGGTCTTATCCTGACAGCCAGCCATAATCCCCGTCACTGGAATGCGCTCAAGCTGCTCAACAGCAAGGGTGAGTTCCTTACTGCCGCCGATGGCAACCGCGTACTTGAGATTGCCGAGAAAGAGGACTTTAATTACGCCGATGTTGACCAGTTGGGCCATTATTCTACTGATGACACCATGAACCGCCGTCACATTGAGTCTGTCCTGGCTCTTGACCTGGTTGATGTTGAGGCTATCAGAAAGGCCAACTTCAAGGTTGCCATTGACTGTGTGAATTCAGTTGGTGGCGTTATCCTGCCTGAACTGCTTGATGCACTGGGCGTAAAGAGCGTTGACAAACTCTATTGCGAACCCACCGGTGATTTCCAGCATAACCCCGAGCCTCTGGAGAAGAACCTGGGTGATATAATGAACCTCATGAAGAAGGGTGGCCGTGACGTTGCATTCGTGGTTGACCCCGATGTTGACCGCCTGGCATTCATTGATGAGAACGGCCAGATGTACGGTGAGGAATACACCCTTGTTACCGTTGCTGACTACGTTCTGCGCCACACTCCGGGCAATACCGTATCAAACCTGAGCTCAACCCGCGCCCTGCGTGACGTGACACGTCAGTACGGCGGTCAGTACAACGCTGCTGCAGTAGGTGAGGTCAATGTCACCACCAAGATGAAGGAGACCGGTGCCGTTATCGGCGGCGAGGGCAACGGTGGAGTCATCTATCCCGCTTCACACTATGGCCGTGATGCACTCGTAGGCATCGCCCTGTTCCTGAGCCATCTGGCACACATGAACATGAAAGTCAGTGAGCTGCGCAAGATATATCCTCCTTACTTCATCGCCAAGAACCGTATTGACCTTAAGCCCGGCACCGATGTTGATGCCATCCTCAATAAGGTCAAGGATATCTACGCAAAAGAGGAGATTAACGATATTGACGGCGTTAAGATTGACTTCCCCGACAAGTGGGTACATCTGCGCAAGAGCAATACCGAGCCCATTATCCGCGTCTATTCCGAGGCATCAACAATGGAGGCTGCCAACGCAATAGGCCAGGATGTGATGAATGTGATCAACTCCATGATTTAAGGCTCAATCCTTTATGGCGGGCATATACGTACATATTCCGTTCTGTGCCCGACGCTGTATATACTGCGGCTTCTTCTCCACCGTGCGTGAAGCAGAAGCCGCACGTTATATA